>CAYNJG010000066.1:0-31624 GCA_964397295.1 uncultured Pirellulaceae bacterium | reverse complement strand
CCCATGTCCCGATATCCCACTCTGATAAAATCCGCTGCACCAAAACCAAGTGTCAGACTAGGGTCAGATACGCTGATGGGGAGCAAGCTGCTTTCCTCACCGAGCCCTAGCAATCCACCAGCAGAGACCGACGCCGTGTCGGAAAGAAATTCTGCATCCTGACCGTTTAGGCCATTGTTTTGGTCGTCATCAAATAAGCCAAAGGAATCGGAAAATGTTCCGTCGTACATTGATCCGAAGCCGAAGATTCCGTCACCTTCAGGCGTGAAAGAAAGAGACACAATCTGAGGATGGCGTGCAGGGAAGCTAGAGATCTCTAACGTAGCCAAGACTGGATTGCCTTCGGCATTGCTGTGAAAGTCATAGAGAAACTGAGCGTGAGCACAAGTCGATGTTGCAGCGATACTGATCGCCGCAAGAAGCTGAATCCATTTCATTGACGACTCCGTTGGTTAGTGTTACTTGAAGTGTCTTTGAATACTGTTGCGGAAACAATGTTGGAACCCGCAAGACAGCACAAAACAACAAATGAATGCGTTGCAAGCTCTGCAGTAGAAACTCGCAGATTCAAACGCATTACGCCGATATTATCTTCCGGGACCACCCGGAGTGACTCTAGTGCCGCCAGCGTACTCTTGAACCAGTGAGAGACCTAGATAACAACTAACGGAGTAGAGACATGAGGACCATTCTAGGACTTGTAGCATCAATTTCCACAATTGTGTTTGCTGGAATAGATGCAAATGCAGGCAATGTTCTTTTCGACCTGATCACACGTGAGGGTGAGAACATGGCACGCTTGGAATTGAGAAGCGGATCTGGAAACCACAACGAATTTGTTGGTCTCACGTTTACCGAGGCAGGTCAATCAGCATTGGGGTATCCAGAAGTCTATGTCGGCAGCATGGATCGCATGGGAAGTATAGACATGTCGGAGGGCTTCTTTGGGCAAGGGACCGATGGCCTGACTGGTGATGGGCTTAATTTCATCACAAGTGCGATGATGATTGATCTGGACCCACCGCGAAGTTCGATTCTCTCGTCCGATCAAACGCAGTTTGCCTTTACCCTGGTTTTTCAAGATCTCATTGACGGAATGTATATTTCTTACCATCCGTCAGACGAGCCCCTAGATCAATTTGGTGCCAATGAAGGAAGCTTGGCTGTCTCCGGACATTGGACACGGGCTGTTCCTGAACCAAGTTCCAGTTTTTTATGTTGTGCAGGTTTGGCTTTGGGCTTCTTCCGGTGGAGACGTGTTGTTGCTTCTCGCGAACTCTTGATTCAATGATCGATGTCACGGGCTGCGTCGTGGCTGTGAATCGCAGCCAAACACTATTTGCAGGTGCCGAGGACGAAGATTGGGCGACGCGTTAGCTGACGGCGGTGACATCCATGCACTTCAACCGTCATCAGCAAACTGCATAGACGTAAAAAAACCCTGCGAATTGCAGGGCTCTGATGACTGTGGAGTGCCAAAGAAAACTGACTTAGCTCCCCCGATAGGGCTCGAACCTATGACAAGCGGATTAACAGTCCGCTGCTCTACCAACTGAGCTACAGGGGATCGGTGAATTGCGTATGTTAGTTCATCGATATTTTGGCCGCAAGGCTTCAATTAGATGCTGGCGTTGGGCGGTTTTTTCGCATAACTACCCGCCTGCCTCCGTCCAAAAAATCGACAACGTCCATGTAATTGCGCATCAGAAGAAGGCCACGACCGGTTAAACCCTCAAGATTTTCCGGGGCGACAGGGTTGGGCACTGTCCCGATGGTGAAACCTTCACCGTTGTCCTTGACTTCAATCGTGAACTCATCGGGCGAGATTTTCCAACGGATTTCAACGTTGCCCAGCTCACCGTTTCTGTTGCCATGGCGATACGCGTTGGACAACGACTCTTCAACCGCCATCTGTAGGCCGAAGATTTCACTCGACGACCAAGCAAGATCCGTGAGTTGATTCTCTAGCTGATCGAGCACTTGTTCGCGAGATTTTCCGTCGCCAAGTGTTTGCGTTTCGAATGACGCGAACTCGCTCATTGCGTTCCTCACTCCATCGAATCCTCAGCCTGGACAAATTGGCCCGGAGCCATCCATCCTGCCTACCTGATCTACTCTCCCGCGGCGAACGCGGCAATAGCGGCCGCTTGATCGTCGTAGATAACAAAAACCGGCGGGCCGTTTTTCGTCGGCTTGCTCAGTCCCGTCATCTCGAAAACCTGAAAGAGGTCGTGACGAATACTGCAAAGCTTCAGCGTTGTTTCCGCTTGAACCGTTCGCTTCTTCAACGAAATCAACTTGCCCAGCATTTGACTGGAGAGGATCGATACGTTTTCGAAATTCAGCAACAGATTCTTGTTGTCGATGGTATCGACGACCTCTTTCAGTTCGTTTCCGATTTGCAGGATAAGTGCTTCATCACGGATTTTTTCATCGTTGAATTGAACGACAGTAACGTCGCCCTCGGTAAGAACTTCAATTCGCTCTGGCATCGTTGACTCGATTAGGAAAGAGATGGGTCACATGCGGTGCATGAAAACAGAATCGACCGTACTGGCTTTTCCGAATTTCATATCGTAATTGATACGAACTCACATGGTCAAGCAAACCAGCGGCCCACCCCCGGACTGTGTTGGACGCTACCGACGGAACAAGGGACAGGTGAGCACCAAAACTGCCCCGACCGAAAGAAAGGAGTAGCCAAGCCAGCGAGGCGGAGTAATCCGCCGTTTAGCGGGTAATTGGACGATTTCGGTCTCAGGCTCGTCGAACACTCGAAATCCCGCCGCGAGTGGCGGCTGTTCGATTTTCTCCGCCTGTCGCTTCTCGATTCGGCGATTGATCACGCGAGAAACATTTTCGTTTAACACGAATGAGTCGAATGTTCGAAACTGAACGCCGAAGAAAAGGGTAATGACGCCAAGCAGAAACAGTCGTGTAACCATGGGACGAGCCAACATCTCGAATGTGTGTTGTGTATTGCTCTTCCGTGAACATCGGCCTACTGGCGCGATGACGAGTCCGTCCGTCTTCTCGTAACATCGAAGCTCGTTTGCGTAAACTTCAAGAATGCCCATGGACTTATGGATTTTCTGCGGAACAAGAATGTATCGATCTGAGCGCTTGATCCAGTCGAGCCGCTCGATTGTTCGCCAGAACAAAGGCAAAGATCCGCGTACTTCGGGCTGATTATTACTTAGTAGTGGCCGTTTCGACTGTATCCAACGCCGGCGTTACGTTGACACACTCGTTTCCTGGCTTCTAAAATCCAAGATTCCACTTATCCCTAGATCGTAAAAGAAGACGCCGCTTGGAAGCAGCAATTCGAAAAGCCGACGTCCTCGTTGAGGCAATGAGTTGGATTCGCGAGTTTCGCGGCCAAACAGTTGTGATCAAGCTCGGCGGGAGCGTGATGAAGAATCACACGGCGCTTGAGCATATCCTGAGCGATATCGTGTTCATGGAAACGGTGGGCATGCATCCTGTTGTGGTGCACGGAGGTGGTGCAGCAATTTCTAGTGCAATGGATGCGGCGGGAATTGAAGCGAAATTCATTCAAGGACGTCGCTACACCGATCGAGCAAGTTTGGCGATCGTCGAAGAAGTGCTTGTTCGAAACATCAACCACGATCTGGTCGAGCGTGTAAACGACCTTCACGGAAAAGCAGCGGCGGTCAACTTCACGTCACACAATGTGTTGCGTGGTCAGAAACTCAACTTAGTCACGGCCAACGGCGAAGATATCGACTTGGGGTTTGTGGGTGAGGTCACCGAAGTTGATCACGCCCACCTGCGTCAACTTTGCGATCGCAAAACGGTTCCGTTTATTCCGTCGATGTGCGAGGGCATCGACAACCCCGAAACTAAATTCAATGTCAACGCCGACACAGCCGCAACGGCTGTAGCGATCAGCTTGCAGGCAGACAAACTCGTTTTCCTAAGCGACGTAAATGGTGTGCGACTAGACAAAGATGACCCTTCGTCACTGATAAATTCACTGGACTCCACAAGGGCACGCCAGCTGATCACGAACGGTACCATTGCGTCGGGCATGATTCCGAAAGTCGAATCGTGTCTGGATACGCTAGAAGCTGGGGTTGGTAAAGTGCACATTATTGATGGCCGCTTGAAACACTCGCTTTTACTCGAAGTCTACACTGACAGCGGGATCGGGACAGAAATCGTGCCTTGACGCGAACCTATTCGCTGGCCCCGTTACCTTACGACTTACAACAATCCATAGCCCCAACAGGAGCCTGATATGACATCGGCCACTCCGACGAGTTCGACATTCGATACTTTCGAGAAGTATGTGGTTCCGAACTATCGGCGCTATCCGGTGACGTTGGTTCGCGGTGAAGGCTCGCATGTATGGGACGATCAGGGCCAAAAGTACCTCGATCTCTTTCCTGGTTGGGGCTGCAATCTATTGGGGCATTGTCCAGGCCCGATCGTTGAGGCCGTCCAAGACCAAGTAGCGAAACTTATCCACGTCCCGAACTCTTGGTACATGGAGGCACAGGGAGAGTGGGCAAAGTTGTTGTCCGAACGCAGTTTCCAGGGACAAGCTTTCTTCTGTAACTCGGGAACGGAAGCCAACGAAGCAGCAATTAAATTGGCGCGTCTCCATCACGGGCCAAACCGCTACAAGATCATCACGTTCGAGGGCGGCTTTCACGGTCGTACGCTCGGGTCGACCAGTGCAACCGCACAGCCGAAATACCACGAAGGCCTTGGCCCTATCGTCGCTGGGTTTTCTTATGCTCCTTTCGGTGATTTAGAAGCTGTCGGGAACCTCATCGACAACGCAACCTGCGCTATCATGATCGAACCGATCCAAGGCGAAGGCGGCATTCAGTTGCCTCCTGAAGGCTTCCTTCAAGGTCTTCGCAAACTCGCTGACGAGCACGACCTGCTACTCATTTTTGACGAAGTCCAAGCCGGCTGTGGACGAACGGGTGAGTGGTTCGCTTATCAGAACTTTGATGTGACGCCCGACGTCATGACATTAGCCAAAGCCGTGTGTGGTGGAGTCACCGGCGGTGCGATGCTAACCACAAAAGAAATCGCACCCAGCCTGCGACCAGGAATGCATGCGGCTACCTTTGGTGGTAACCCATTGTCTGCGCGAGCGGGTATCGCCACGATCGAAATGATTGAGTCCGAGAACCTTCTACCACATGCGAAAAAGATGGCAGAAGTCTTCCGAGCCCGACTTACGGAACTCCAAGGTCAGTGCAATTTGATCGAAGAGGTTCGCATCATGGGGATGATGATCGGAATCCAAATGACAGTCGAGGGAACTCCCATTGTTCAAGGCTGCATGGAAAAGAACCTACTAATCAACTGCACACAATCGACCGTGATCCGACTACTACCCGCATTGAACATCACAGAACAACAAGTCCACGAAGGCTGCGACGTTTTGGCGGACGTCATTAAACAGCAATCAGCCTAACTCCACAGCGAGGCCGTCATGACAACGATAACGAACACCGCCGGCGACTCAACAACCCGGCACCTGCTAACACTGCTTGATCTTTCGAAAGACGAGATTAGCGAGCTCTTGGAACTCGCGACAGATCTAAAGACTCAATTTCAAAACGGTGTGCGTGAACCGCTTCTGCGTGGGCAAGTGCTAGGACTGTTATTCTCGAAGCCATCGTTGCGCACACGCGTTAGCTTCGAAGCAGCCATGACGCACCTTGGCGGAAACAGCTTGTATCTGGGCCAGGACGTCGGTTGGGGAAAGCGAGAACCGGTGAATGATTTCGGCCGTGTACTCAGCCAATACACCGACGCCATCGTTTGTCGAACATTTGCCCACGCACAGATTGAGGAACTGGCTCAATACTGCGACTGCCCGGTGATAAATGGTCTTACAGACATGGCCCATCCATGCCAAGCGCTCGCCGATGTGCTGACGGTCTACGAGGAGTGCGGTGGTTTCGACGGCCGCAAGTTGGCCTTCATCGGCGACGGCAACAACGTCGCGAGAAGCGTCGCGATTGCATGCATTCGACTTGGCATAGAGTTTCGCCTGTCTGCGCCGAAGGGATACGAATTCCCACAGGAGTTTCTCGATTCGCTGGAAAGTGTGGAAGGCGATGGCCAACTCGTTCAAATCGCCGATCCGGCGGAAGCCATCGAAAACGTGGACGCGGTCTACACCGATGTCTGGTCGAGTATGGGCCAGGAAAAGGAACAGAGACAACGCGAAAAAGACTTTGCTTCACATCAAGTAAATGCCAAGCTTATGTCGCTCGCTCCTTCGGCAATTTTCTTGCATTGCCTTCCAGCAAAACGCGGCCAAGAAGTGACGGCAGAAGTTATCGACGGCCCACAAAGCCGAATTGTCGAGCAAGCTGCGAATCGCATGCACGCTCAAAAAGCAATTTTGGCGTGGCTGTTGCAACACAGTTAGTTAAACAGCTTCAATAAAAAAAGCCGACGCAGGCGTCGGCCTCTTTTGAATGTCCCGCGTGCTTACGCTGCAAACATTTGAACTTGAAGAACCATGTAGCTCGCAATAAATGCGGTAGCGCCCCAGACCCATGTTGGCAATGCTTGCTGAGCGGCGGCTTCGATAGACTTTGCTTTTTCGGACATAACTGTTCCTCCAGATTGTTGTTTCGTGTTCAGGTCAATGCCGACCCATCTGAACAAGCCTAGCTTCGAAACGCACCAACCGGGCGGACAGATTTATGCGTAATGCCGAAACGCTACCTCAACGAGGCAATTAGTACGCGTTCTGTTTCGAGAGCACAACGAAAATGGTGCGAAACATAATCTTGATGTCCATCAAAAGCGACCACTCGCGAATGTACTGATGATCGCATTCAACACGTCGCTCCATCTTTTCAAGAGTATCCGTTTCGCCGCGGTATCCATTGACCTGCGCAAGGCCTGTAATCCCTGGTCTAACTTTGTGCCGTAACATGTAACCAGGAATCAGCGTACGATATTCTTCGTTGTGTGCACTAGCGTGAGGCCGCGGACCAACGAGCGACATTGTTCCGTTCAACACGTTGAAAAGCTGAGGCAACTCGTCCAGCGACGTCTTTCGCAATATTGCGCCGAGACGTGTCGTGCGATCATCGTTCTTTTTCGCTTGCGTAACTTTTTCGCCGTTTTCGCAAACCTTCATGCTACGAAACTTCCAAACGAGAATCTCGCGACCGTCGAGTCCATAACGTTTCTGACGAAAGAAAATCGGCCCGGGTGACGATCGTTTGACGAGTATCGCGATAATCGTCATGGGAATCGCCAACACAATGAGAACCAACGTAGCAAGCACCACGTCGAGTATTCGCTTGACAATACCGTCGACACCGTAGAACGGATTCTCAAATACGCTAACCGTGGGCAATCCGCCAATGTCAGTCCACCGCGAGTGCAACATTTCGAACACAAAGAAGTCCGGCACCAAATAGACCGAAGCCGTCGAGTCGGCTAGTCGCTCCAGGACACCGCGAATTCGATCTTCTGCTCGCATGGGAAACGTGATGTAAATCATGCTAACGTCACCATTCCGTGCCTGCTCGACCAATTCGTCCAAATTGCCAACATGTTCGCCAACGCGTTTGTCAATTTTCTGTCTGCGATCAGGTTCTCGGTCATCGTAGAAACCAACGAGATCGAGCCCCATTTCAGGGGTCTTTTCAATATTGCCTGCTAAACGAACCGCCAGATCGTTAACACCCACAATCGCGTAACCACGAGTATTTACGCCTCTCGCGCGGAAGTACCCTTGCACCAACCGCAGTCCAACTCGACTCAACGTCATGCAGGCGAGTGACAAAAGCAACCACCAACGAAGAAACGACATCTCCACCGTGCTAATGCTGAAGATGGTCATCGCGGTAACGACGATAGGAACAGTCACGATCCATGTCAGCACGGTACACATGACTTCTTTGTCGACGTTGACTCCACGCCAATTCCGATACATGCCCGTGATTTCACCGACAAAATGAAACAAGACAATGGTGATCGTCATCGTCAGCGCATGGTTCGCACTGATATTCGGCGCGACAGACTTCGAAGCCAGCCACCAACCAGCGACGATCACGAGTGCATCAGCGAGTCGATATGTAAGAGTACGAATGTGCCACTGATCATCGGCACGTTTAAGGTTGGCCATTTTGGCAAAGCTCTCGGCAAAATACAGGAAATTTGATCAAGAATATGTACCTCACAGCTTCTCGTTCGGCAGAAGTGACATCGGATTCGGATCTAATCAAATCGACTGTAACGCTTGCTAGCTTTCGCAGATTAGTATTTGTGCGAAATCGCTGCGAGAGTAACATCTTCATCTCAGAAACCCGCGGTTTGCCGCATACGGGATTGCCCCAAACGTGCGGTGACTTTTCACGACATCAGCAGGGACGCGCACGATGATCATCAATGCTCAGGAAGTTCTGGATCTTCACGAAACCACCGTCACGGCGTGGCATGATGTTCCTATCGCCAACAACTATGAAGGCATTCTGCATTTGATTTGCGAGCAGCATACCTTCAACTTCAAACTCTGGCACGAAGAAGATATCGCTCGCAGCCGTGATGTAACCGACGAACGAATCGCGATAGTAAAACGCAATATCGACGGCTTCAATCAAAAGCGAAACGATCATATCGAAAAGGTCGACGACTGGATTACGGGCTGGCTGCACGAACACAAAGTCAGCAGCGAACCTAGCGCGCGAATCAACTCGGAAACACCCGGTAGCATTATCGATCGTCTTTCCATCATGTCGCTGCGAATCTATCACATGCTCGAGCAACTTGAACGAACGGATGTAGATCAGGAACATCTCGACCGCGTCAACGCAAAGCTCGCCACATGCTACGAGCAACGCAAGGATCTTTCGAATTCACTTACCGAACTGCTGGAAGACATTCAGGCTGGCGTGAAGCAGCACAAAACGTATCGCCAATTCAAGATGTACAACGATCCAACGTTGAATCCGTACTTGTACTCAAAGCAGCTGAAGAAGGCTGGTTAAGTACGTTAGTCGTGTTTCGACCGACGGCGGTGCTTCAACAACGATCGCGACAAACCAAGGAAACGCCGTAAGCCGAGCGCGGCGATCAATATTGCCACCGGAATCAGCGCGACACCGGTAAAGAAAGCCAGCGGGTTGTCTGGGAAGATTTTCAAGAGTGTGATCGACGACACGCCAAGCATCACCGCAGTTCGAGCGTAAGCAAGTACCGTTCGCTCGTTTGCCAGGATGGTTCGGTCGAGCGCCAACAGATCGCGTAGCCCAAGATCTTCTTCGAAGTCGTTGTAGTCCATGCGAGCAATGTAGAGCAAATTGAATTCGTCTAGAATGCTACTTTTGCATCAGTCGCAACGCTTCGCCTTCCGATAGCCGAGCAGGCGTGCGGCTTGTTCAGTTCGCTCGAGTATTCGCTCGTTTAAGCGTCGAGACTCAAAATACGTCGCGCCAAAAGCGACAACGATTGCACTGCCGGCGATAGAAGACCTTGCGATTCGTGATTGCAGTCCTAGTGGCTCGGAATTCGTTGGCTCCAATTCGCTTGATTCCGTTCGCGTTGCGTTCTTCGACGAAGGAAGATCCGCATCAGCTGTACCAACCGCCGTTTCGAATTCGGCAACCGGCATCACGACACTAACCGAATTAGGCAATGGAACGGCTTGTTGGCCGACCACAGGAACCGTTTTGTCTTTTGTCCCCGGAGCGTTGGTACGGAACTCACCAGACTCGAAGCGACGCGTGCTGCCGTACGTTCCTTCTTCCTGGTTCGTTCCCTCAGGGGCGTCCGTGTGGCTTGGTTCTTGCACAGCTGCCAAAACGGTTTGAACTTTTGCCGCAGAAAAATACGCCGTAGCCATATCTGGATTTTCAACACTTCCGATGTCGATAAAGTCATCCGCCGCAGGTGATATTCGTCGCTGTCGCGATTCCTCACCGACGTCGATGTGTTCGCTGAGCAGCTCGACGCTTTCAAGGTCGATGGCAAATTCTGTTTCACTAACGTCGGGCAACAGCGAGTCCGTCGTTTCCTGCGCATCGCCTAAGAATACCTCAACAGCCTTAAGCGTTTCTCCGGACACACTGGGGGTAGGGATATTCAGTGAAATGATCGCAGGGTCTTCCGTCACAGTTGCTGGAGCCGCATTCGAGGTGCCGACACTATCCGGGAGAGTCAATGGCAACTCAGTTTGCAGCTGAGCAGCGTTAGTAGGCCCGAGCAGCGGCACAGTAACTTCAGTCGCTGCGTGGGGAGCTATATTCAAAACCGTCGGCAAATCGTACTCGACAGACGCAATAGTAGGATTCACTATCCGAGCGCTCGCATCGGAGAACTTTGAGCCCAAAATCGGAATCACGTCCGACGTTGCATTTAACTGAGGCGTCTCTGAACTTGGCGATGGCGAGAACTTCGCTCCATGCACCGTTCCCGATTCGGGTAAGTCAGTCGAAAAATATCGATCTGGCGTCGGAGTCGAGATTGGGGCCGGAACCGCAACCGGCAATCGTGTCGTCTGAATAGGCTCCAGAAGCGGTGGAGTGACCGCAGTTGCTGCCAATGGCGTCTGGAAGATCACTGTGGGTTGGTCAAAGGAATCGTTGATCTCCAAGCTGCTGCTTGCTTCGACAACCCGACCATTGAGTGCGTCTGTGAATTCAGGACTAAAGACATTTCCGAAATTGCTATTCGAAAGCGGAGTTTGGTTTCGCGAGATGATTTGGTCGTTCGCAAAGCTAGCCCCGACGGGCGTGTACTGAAAATTAGTGGGTACGCCGCCATTGTTTGCAATCCAATTTTGATTCAACTGAGAATAGCCATTGGCCAACGCACCGTTTTGCGAGGAATCAGAAACAGCGACGTCCAGCTCTGTCGATTCGATTTCGCCAATGTCAATGAATGATACTTGATTAGCGTCCCCAGTAGCCCATTGATCCGTCTGCTGATTCACTTGAAACGAGACGGGCTCAGTGGTCGCCTGCACGCTCGACTGAATCTCGGTCTGGTACGACCAAAAGTCCCCCGTCTGCCAAGTAGGTATCGCGTAATCGGGTGTCCACAAACTCGGTGGTTCACCGGCCGCGGACGTATCAACCGTTACCAGCGTCCCAAGAGAATGATTCCCTGCGTTGAGCGGAGTGATGCTAAGTGTGGCGTCTTCCGGAAAACCCGGCAGGCCGGTTATGGAACTGTAGTCGGGCAGCGCAGCCAGTGGCGACAGTGCCGAATTGGGCACGTTGCTGTCTGCGGAGTTAGGACGAAGCTTCGGACCGACTTCCGATTCCACCGCAGTGACAACCACGTCCAATATCGTTTCAGACGTATGACCACGGACGAGCAGATGACCCGCGTCGTTTTGCAAAAACGCCATATCGGTTGCTCGCAAGCCGGCAGAATCGAGTAGGCCGTCAATGCCGGGAATACTATTTACATCGATGTGCTGCCAACCCTCTCGTTCGGCAAAAATGTCTGCAGAATCAACGGCAGCCAACTCGGCTGGAACGGCTGTCAACAAGCAACGCGTTTCGAACAATTCCGCTGAAAGTCGACGCCAGCGTCTAGATTTAATTCGCAAGTGGATTCTCCTTTGTCTGGAGACTTGCCAATTCTTGATCGATCAAACTCAACCGTTGCGGGTGCGCACCATGCTCGATCACCAACATTCGGTACCGATTTAGAGCCAACTTCAAGAGAGTCGAATACTGTGCGACGTGTGGTGCAGTTTGCACCGACCGTTTTTGAATCTCCACCGCTCGCTCGAACAACCGCAGAGCTTTGTCGATATCGGGATGACGTAGCTTCGTTTGCGCGATGGCTTGGTTGTAAAGTGTTCCTCCGTAGCGAGCGAGCGTAACCGCGTCATCGTTGAATTGAGGCAGCAACGATTCGAATTGCTCGCTTGCCTTTTCGTAGGCTTCGATAGCGGATGACAGATCGCCTCGGGCGGCATGTGACTTGCCCAGGTTGTTCAGACTGATCGCAAAATCGTGGCGAAGTTGCGGCAGTTCTGGCATTTCTTTGGTAAGCCGTTCACCCTCGAACACTGCAAGCCTGTACTGATCCGTGGCGTCTGCAAAACGTCGCCTCCGCAACGCAATTGACCCCAAGTTGTTGTAACTCAATGCAAGTTCGACACGAGGCTCGATAGCATTCGAACGTTCATCGACCACACGCTTGCGAAGTTTGATCGACTTGCGACACAGCTCTTCCGCCTGCACCAAATCAGTGGTGATATGAAGTTCGCTTAAGTTGTGGTAGTTGGATGCCAAGCGAATACAGTTGTCGATGTCGCCCACTTCTTCAACGTAGATTTTGCTGCGAATGGCAATCGACCGATTGAGATTCTCGGTTGCAGATTCTCGGTCGTTCAACGTGACCGCAAGGAAACCAAGATTCCCAGCGACGAGCGCAGTTTCACGTTCGACGTTGGCGTTTTCTTGGTTAAGACCGTCGAGAATGTTCAACGCCGCAAGATACGACTCCTTTGCTTCGTTCGCTTTACCCGCACGCGCTAGCGCTTGCCCCAATTCGTTAAGACATAGCGCCTCACTTTTCGAGTGGCCTTTGTCTGATGACGCAAGTTGTCGATATGCTTTGGCTGCCTTGCGGTGGCTTTCCACGGCATCGTCAAAATCGCCAAGCTCCATGCTTAACAAGCCAATTCGATTTTGAGTTTGTGCAAATTCAACAAACGGCATGTCTTGTGAGACAAACAATTCATAGTGATCTCGCGTGATGTTTTGAATCTCGCGTTTGATCTTGGGCTGTTTTGAAAGTCCTTTTGAAAGCTGGGCAATTTTTTCGAGTGCTTCAATCGATTGTTTTTCTCGCTCGACTACAAGTTGGCGTTCGCCTTCTGTTCTGTTCTTTTCTTGGTTCAACAAAAATGTTGAATACGTAGTTCCCATCAACGCCGCCAAGAGAACCAACATACATGAGGCCACGACTGTTCGATGACGCAGCGCCCACTTCGTTCCAAGGTCTACGAGTGTTGGCCGGCGCGCCATTGTTGGCTTGCCGTCCAAGAACCGCTGCAAGTCATCGGCGAATTCCTGAGCGTTCATGTACCGTTGATCGCGATCTTTTGAAGTCGCCTTCAAGATGATCGTTTCAAGATCCTTGGGTACCGATGCGTTGATTTTCCGCAGACGCTTGGGCTCGAGATGTTCGATGTCCTGCAATAATTGAGCTCGCTCCTTCGTCGGAATAGCTCGTCGCAGAGTGAGCATTTCGTAGAGCGTCACGCCGAGGGAATAAATGTCCGTGCGTTGATCGATCAATACCGACCCCGCCGCTTGCTCGGGACTCATATAACGAAGCGTGCCGATCAGATCCCCGGTCGCTGTCATGTTGTCAGCTTCGGACTGAATATGAGCGAGCCCGAAATCTGTGATCCAAAGCTGGCCGTCGTGGTCCAACATCAAATTGGAAGGTTTGATATCGCGATGCACGACGCCGTAGTCGTGCGCGTGTTTCAAGCCCGACGCTGCCTGGATTCCCAGCTCGGCAACACGATTGATATATCGACGATCACCAATGGTTTTATCGCCGGAGATAGACGTCTGATTCGCTTCATCGCTGACCGATTCTATGTTGGCATCCGGATTAGCATCTGTCTGGATTACGCCGGAGCCGTTTGTATCGAACCCACTCAGTTGTTCCGTGCTTTGCAGATTGCCACAAACCGTGGCCAGGGTCTGCGTACTTGCAGAGTTATCTGCGATGCTGCCGAGTACTCGGTCGATCGACTGCCCCTCCACTAGTTGCATGCTGTAAAAGTGCACGCCACTTTCGCAACCGACACCGTAAACGGGAACCACGTGCGGATGATGAAGTTGCGCCGCCGCCTGTGCCTCACGACGGAACCTCGCAATTTGCCGGCTATCGAGCACCGCCGCCAACGGAAGCACTTTCAAAGCAACCCGTCGGTCCAACGAAACTTGCCGAGCTTCGTAGACGATGCCCATGCCACCACGACCAATCTGACGGCGGATCTCGTAGTCGCCCAACAAACGATCTTCGGCAAAGTTTGGCGCCGTGGCCAGCGCCGGTTCAGATTCGTCCATGCCACGAGCAGCAAGGTGCAAAACGCCGAGACTTTCTAGGTACCGGCGTAAAATCGTCGACCATTGGGGATGACTGGCCAACAACTCTTCTGGATTTGGCGATTCTCCATTCTCGATTCGTTGCAGGTGACGATCAAGAATATCCGTAAGCTGCTGCTGTTCCGCCGGCGACAATTCGCTCAGCGCAGTCGGCGCGTCGTATGCGGCTATTTCATCGCCATTGCTTTCGTCGAACGATTTGTTCATAGCATCCCGCTCTCACGGAATTTCAAGCGAAGTCCCTCGATCGCCCGCAGCCACAACATTCGTACGGCGCCAGATGATCGCCCCATCGATTCGGCCACTTCCTTAAATGACAGACCTTCCAGATTGCGAAGTAGAATGACTTGCCGATGATCCTCAGGAAGTTCCGCCAACTGATCCGCCAACATTCGTGTGTGTTCCGTACGTTGTGCAGCAGTGCTTGGCGAGCAACCGGGATCCGCAACTTGCCGCAAATGCATGCTAGATTGCTCGAGTGATCGGTGCACCCGATTCATCGAAACCTCACGCCGTACGTTGCGTTTCTCAGTCAACACATGTCGCTCAACAACGCGACCGATGTTGTGGATAAGAATTTTGCGAAGCCAAGAAAGCAATTCGGGCTCCGAACCGCCGCGAAAATCATCAAAATCACGGTGCGCTTCGAGCAGCGTTTCTTGAACGACGTCCGACGGACTCACGCGCGAGCGAAGCTTGTTATCCAGCTGAGTCGTCGCCAAAATCCTGAGATAGTTGGCATACATTTCCAGCAGTTCCCCCAGTTTTTCGCGTTCCCCTTCCTTTGCAGAAAAAAGCAAGGCTTCAACCGACAATTTGGCAGTGTGGCTCATTCGAATACCTAGGCAAACAAGTAGTCCTTCATTCCATTTGGTCGTATATCGTCGAATTTGTCACGGAAAAACCTCGAAGGTAAATTGCTACGATAAAGACCTTGGTCTAAGTTCAAGCGTTGTAACGGTTTTGGGGTGTTTACATTGCGATACGTGGCGAGAACTGTTTGGAGACCCACGTCGTTTGGGGCGTTTGCGATATTTGTTTCACTCGTCGTTTCGACAAGTCTGTACGCGTCAGCCGGACTGAAAATCGAAAAGGTCGAGCCGCCCAATTGGTGGGCCGGCATGAAAACGAACCACGTCGAACTGATGTTTTACGGCGAGTTCCCTGCTGGTGTCAAAGTTACGACAAACTCGGCGTTGAGAGTCCTCTCCACAACCCAGCGTTTCGCCAGTGCAAGTCGCGACCAATCTCCGTACTTGTTTGTCAAAGTCGAAGTGCCCGAGAACCTCGTTCCGGGAACTTACAAAATCAGAGTCGATAATAACGACCAAACGGCTGAGTTCGAATTCCCGATCTACAAACGAGAACCTCGCAACGGACGACATCAGGGTTTCGGCCCGAAGGATACGATCTACCTAATTACGCCCGACCGATTCGCGAACGGCGATTCTTCGAACGATAGCGCGGACGACTTAGTCGAAGACACCGATCCGACGGACCTCAAGAAACGGCACGGCGGCGATCTGCAAGGTGTCATCGATCGACTTCCGTACCTGCAAGATCTGGGCATCACTGCGATCTGGTTGAATCCGATTTTGGAAAGCAACGGAGTTAACAGCTACCACGGTTACAAGGTAACGGACCTATATCGCGTTGATCCTCGATATGGAACGAACCAAAAATACAAGGAGCTAGTTACGGCCGCCCACGCGCGGGGCATCAAAGTTATCTTCGACCACGTAAGCAATCACATCGGCCTTCGCCATCGATGGGTCGAAACTCCGCCAACACGCACTTGGTTCAATGGCAGTGTGGATGAACATCTTTCGAATAAACATTATCTGCTTTCAGTTACCGACCCGCACGCATCGCGAGATGCTACCGAGCAGCTGAAAACATTCTGGTTTGTTGATGAAATGCCCGACCTCAATCAACGCGACCAACACGTGGCGAACTACCTTACGCAAAACATGATTTGGTGGATCGAACACACCGGGCTCGACGGGATCCGCGAAGACACCTATCCCTACGCCGACCAAACCTTCCTTTCGAACTGGGCCAAGTCAATTCGCAACGAGTACCCGCAGTTCAACATCGTCGGAGAGATCTGGGCGACGAAGCCTGCGTACATTGCACGATTTCAAGACAAGACGATCTTGCCGCGTGATTTTGAAACGCACCTGCCCGCCGTAATGGACTTTCCATTGATGAACGCCATGCGAGATTTCATAAGCGGTACGGGAAGACTCCGCGACGTTTACGAGATTTACTCGCAAGACTTTCTCTACACCGACTTAGACAACTTACTGGTGTTCCTTGACAACCACGACACACCCCGCGCGATCTTCCACGCCGAAGGCAACACAAAACGCGTGCAACTTGCTCTTGCGATTCTGCTAACGTCGCGAGGAATCCCGCAGATACTTTACGGCACCGAACTTGGCATGATCGGAGGAAAGAGCCACGTCGAGCTACGCGCCGAGTTTCCAGGCGGCTTTCCCAGCCACAAGCGAAACGCTACCGCAGTCTCCGGCCGTACGGAATCCGAAGAAGCAATGTTTCAATTCACGCGGCAACTGCTTCACCTGCGAAAGTCTCATCCTGCACTGACACAAGGCAAGCTTGTTCATTGTGCTCCAACGTGGAATGACGACACTTACAAGTTCGTCCGTATCACCAACACAGAAACGATTGCCGTGATCGCCAATGGACATGATGAAGCGAAATCAGTGAGTCTCAAAGAACTTGCCAGCTATATCAACGATGGAGAATTCACTGACCTACTAACCGGCGAAGTGCTCACGCTGAAGAATCTCCAGCTGGAGATTGAACCACTTGGTGTTCGAATATTGAAAGTAAAGCGCCCGGCAAAGAAATAGGACAAATGTCGTCCGGTCCGGACATATTTCTTTCACGCTAAGCTAGAAGCTGAAAGTGGCTCTCACCATAAGCGAATCATCAAGTGGAATCTCAACGTCGGCGTCTTCCCATTCGAAGTCGCGAGAAAATACGTAGCCGATCTCACCGCCGAACTTTCGTCCACGCGTAAAAGGCATTCCCGGCTCGGGTGTCGGTGTTGACTCCCAACCGAGAACAAGTCGAAAGTCACCGTAGGTCAATTGATCATTAATACCATCTACGCGTCTCACGCCCCATGTTGTGCCGTTAATGGCAGCGCCGACATAGCCCCACCGTTGGCGTTCTCCTTGATCGACCAAGAGGAACGCAAGGCGTGGCCGCGGCATGATAAGATCAAACCGAATAGCGGGATTGGGTTGATAGATGACGCCAACGGCGGGAACGAATGGCAAATCATTGCGTCCCAGCGCCATCGCTCCGAATGTCCAGGTCCATTTGGGATTTCGGCGGTAAATAGCGAAAGCTCCGCCACGGAATCTCCAAGCATCGCTCGATTGATTATTGCCATCCGTTGCAAAGGATGCGCTCGCCATGTAACGCATCATCCAGCGATCACTTATTCTTCGCATCCATGCAAATCCAAGTGACGTTTCATAAACCTCGCTAGGAAGTCCAACAGCGACGGGCGCATCAATTTCAGTAAAAGCAAAACCCAAGTCAATGAAGGGAGGCGGAGGGCCGAACCACGGATAGGTCGGAAAGCTTATTCGAGCATCGTAGAAATCGAGACCGATGCCATTGGTTTTGTCCTGCCATTCGCCTGCGAAGCTTAGATTGGGACGCATCAGCATCTTCAGCATTTCGGGAGAAAACTCAGTCTCTTCAGCTTGATCACCGAGTACGAAAGTCTCCGATGACGGCATATGCGGCTGAAACGCATTAGAGTCAGAGCCAATGACATTTGAATCGCGAGATACGTAGTCAATCGTCTCGGCCTCAACGACGGTCAGCGACCAAGCAGCTAAAACAAGCAACAACGTCAGATATCGATTTACGCTGAAGCATTCCATGCAAAGACTGACGCCAGCTGCGAATCGCTAGCAATGTGGCGGCCGATGATCTAGTAATACTCACACCTTAGGGACCAACTTCGAAAACGGCCATGCGAATTAATATGCGGCGTTGTCAGAAAGCTAAATAGAAATCGCGAGCCAGCTGCTTGAATTCCTCTGTGTAGACGTGGTGAGCTTTTTCGATAGTGAGTTCTTCCGTTTCGATACACTCGACTGCTTTGCGGCCGAATTCGAGCATCACGCGGTGAAAAGGCTTGCTGGGCAATGAGCGAATTAGTAGCTGTCGTTGCGGGTGGAACCCGAAGCAAGTTGCCTCTGCAATGCTTTCATTGCTACGGCCCATTGGATATACCATCGAAAGCCTTCCATGCCTTTCGTCCAAACAACGTTTTGCATTGTCGAACAATTCACCAAGACTGAGAGCCGTATTTTGTCTCGCCGCTGCCCTCAGCGGTTCGGACCCGCTATGGGAATCGAAGTAGGGCGGGTTACAAACAACTAGGTCGTATTTCACTGTGCCCGGCTGAAAATCTTGAAATGAAACGCACTCTACAACAACGCGATTCGACCAAGGTGAGCGAACCGTGTTGAGCCTCGCTTCTTCGCACGTGTCGCTGTCGATTTCGATCGCGTCAATAAAAACACTCTCATCCGAGCGTTGCGCCAACATCAACGCCACTAGTCCGGTTCCCGTACCGACATCCAGTATGCGTGTGCTCGTTCCGATCGTGGTCCACGCACCCAACAGTATTCCATCGAAGCCTACTTTCATCGCTGCCCGTTCTTGCTGCACGGTGAATTGCTTGAAGCGAAACGGTGCCGATTTTTTCGTCATGAAACAAACCACGCGTCGTGCCCAGCACGGAAACCTCTCGCTACGACCTGGGGAAGAATCACTTGCCGAGAATTCGCCGCACCAACGGCAATTAGCAAAGGCACCTCATCAGCCGGACGTAACGAATCGGTGTGATCGACTTTTACGCCGTGAATCGTTTCTCCCACCTTTCGTTCGGCAACATCGTAAGCGTGCCGCACTTTGATATTCGTTTCCGCGTGCAACCAACGTAACCATGCCTTTCCCTTTTTGCCGACGCCCCAAAGATCTACGATATGGGCCCCGCGAAGAGGGCCCGTCAACAGATGTCGGCGGCGGCAATTCATGAATGCAGCCTCGGCGTAACGCGGATCGGACCGCGTTAAACCCAACGGGCTATCGATCCAATCGAACAGAACTTCTCTAACTTTTCCAAACCGAAAACCTTGCTCGGCCGCTCGCAGCATAAGATCGTAGTCTTCCGGATAATCACCAGCTTTGAATTGCAGCTCGAAATAACTGCGTCTCGCAAGTATCGTCGGATTCACGAGCGGAAATTCGACAAATCGCAACGCGGTGATTGCTTCCGATTCGGCGGTCTCTTCATTGATCCATTGCTGATAACGATCCATCGAAGGGGCAGCGTCTAAATCAGCGTTGAGAATGCGAACTTGGCAACCCACAACATCGAAGTTTCGTTCGTCCATGAGCTTTGTTTGAAGTTCGAGTTTCTGCGGATATGCGAAGTCATCAGCATCCATCCGCGCGATCAACGGCGATTTGGCGAGACTGGTGCCATGATTGGCTGCGACTACGACTCCCGAGTGTTCGATCTGCTCGAAACGAATTCGAGAATCACTGATCGACGCTACGACCGAGGCCGTATCATCAGTCGAACCGTCGTCGACAACGATCAGTTCAAGGTCTTCCAGCGACTGGGCAAGAATCGAACCCATCGCCCGTGCGATTGTTTGCGCACCATTGAAGACAGGCAGAACAACGGAAACTTTCATTCCTGTGGTTGCAGCAACAGATCGTTGACTGCGAAGAGCAGCTCGCGAAGCCCCGCTCCGGTTACTGCCGAGATCAAGTGGACATTGCTGTCGCAACGTGAAGCCAACTCTTCGCGGATTGCTTCGGCGTCCGGCAGTTCTGCTTTCGTGACCGCGATGACTTCAGGCCGTTCGGCCAACGGTGCATCATATTGCCGAAGCTCTTTGCGGATAGCGAAGTAGTTTTCGACTGGATCGGTTCCGTCCATCGGCATGGGTTCGACGAGATGAATTAGAACGCGTGTGCGTTCGACGTGTCGAAGGAATTCGTGGCCCAGCCCAACGCCTTCGCTTGCTCCTTCAATAAGCCCAGGGATGTCGGCCATCACGAATTGGCGATCTTGGTCGACTTGTACGATTCCAAGATTCGGGTACTTCGTCGTGAACGGGTAGTCAGCGATCTCTGGACGAGCTCGAGACAAACGGCTCAGCAATGTACTCTTGCCAGCGTTCGGCTTACCGACGAGACCGACATCGGCGATCACTTTCAGCTCGAGCATCAACTTACGTCGCTCACCTTCTTCGCCTTCGGTCCACTGACGAGGCGCACGGTTGGTAGAGGACTTGAAGTGCGTGTTGCCTTTACCGCCGCGTCCACCTTTGGCCGCAATGATTTGGTCATCCACGTTAGAGAGATCTTTTAAGATAAAACCGCCATCCACGTCGCGAATGATGGTTCCGGGCGGAACTTCGATCGTAAGTCCTTTCCCGCCACGACCGTACTTGTTAGAACCCTGGCCGTTCTTACCACTCTCGGCGTTCCAAGCACGTCGGTGAGCCAATGCAGAAAGGCTATCCACTCCCTCGCGCGCAACGATGACAACATCGCCACCATTGCCGCCGTCACCGCCATCCGGACCGCCACGAGGGATGTAGCGTTCGCGCCGGAAGCTCATGCAACCATTGCCGCCGTCTCCAGCAACAACTTCGATTTCAGCACGATCGACGAACATGGGAAGTATCTTGGAGCCGTGCCAGAATTGATGATCCAGGCTAGACCAAAGTCTGGCGACTCTTGGCTACGGCAACAAAACGAATGAGAACGCTACGTCAGTTCACTTCCGCAGGCACGACGTTAATACGTCGACCTTTGCGGTCAAACATCACATGGCCCTCAACCAAAGCAAACAACGTGTAGTCGTTACCTTGGCCGACGTTGCTACCTGGATGGAATTTGTTGCCAACTTGGCGAACGAGGATGTGACCGGGACGAACGTGCTCGCCACCGAATTTCTTAACTCCCCGACGCTGTGCGTTGGAATCTCGACCGTTTCGACTAGAACCTTGACCCTTCTTGTGAGCCATAACACCACTCCTGATCCAATGAATTAGTCCCGCATTGTATCCGGGAGGGCGGTCGGTCGGCAAGGCCGTGCGTAGGGCGGATTCGTAGAGGCTGTACCCACCTGCCGTTGGTACGACCCGTGCGCTATTTACCGAGCTTTCGGCCGTTTGCGGTCGGTCGAAATCGGCCGACTCGTATCGAATTCGGCTCAGCGATGTCGGCTTCACACCTAGGAAACAGACCAGCCATCGTCGTTGCCATTGACCTGGTCAAGATCCCAATTCCGCGACAGGCCTTCAGCACGTCATCTCCTGCTTCAGCCGCTTTAGTGCCCGAACCCAGATCATTCGCACCGCTGCCGCTGACTTTTCAAGATCTTTGGCGATCTCTTCGTGAGAATGCAACTGCATATTTCGCCGAATGATGACCTCTCGCTGTTCGTCAGGCAAGCGTTCCAGAGCCGCGGCCAATCGTGCCTCGTCTTCCTGGCGTTGTACGATTTGACTGGGCGACGCGCCATTGGCTGCGACGAATTGGCCAAGCATCCGCGAAGATTGTGCAATCGATTGTTCGAGAGACTTTTCCCTTGCGATGTCGCGTTTCTTTGTGCCACGGTAACGGCGGATCTCGTGCCCTAACACACGAGAAAGGATTACTCGCAGCCAAGCCAAACGCTGAGGTTCCGAATCGCCTCGAAAGTCCGACTGTGATTTCCAGGCTTCAATCATTGCCTGCTGAGCGATATCCGATTCGTCGAATTTGCCTTTGAAGTGGGTGTCAAGCTGAAGGCGTGCTTGCAATCGCAACCACGGCTGGTACTGAATCCACTTTGAATCTCGCACCGAATCGGATTCGACGGAGCGGCCGTGTCTCTGCGAGGAATCGTTCATGCGAGCGCGGCTCCACGTTTAACTTTTATTCGACGGCTAAACCAGCCCCACAACCATTGCGCTGCTCGCCAAATACAAATCAGAACACCGGCTGCATGAGTGCCCAGGAAAAACGTCTTGAGCCCAAGGCCACTCCAATCATATCGAATTGGCAATGCACTGGCAGAGTAATCACGATCGAGGACTGAAAACGCAACCACGTAAATGAACCCGCAAACAGTAATCGTGGCAAGGAATGCCAAAAGAGCTCGCCATCTACCGGTCCTGATGTATTGGATTATCGAAATCACGATGACGCCACTTGGGACGACTACCGTAGCGAACGAAAATGCACGTTGGAGATTCCAGGCAGCCAAGCCGCTGTAGCGTGGAACGAATTCCGCCGGTAGTCTCATTCCAACAAGAAACATCGCGGCAACCAGTGGCGCAAGCATCAGTACTTTCAACGTCCATCGACCGCGAAGTAGTTGTCGAATGTAAAGTAGCGGTGCGAAAATCATCAGAATCGAAAGCAACATCGGTCTCATGACCTGGCCAAATTCGCCAATGTGCACGGCCGGTCGTAAGAAACGAGGGTCGGTCGCCGCCGAGACATCAAAGTTCGCTGAGTTCGGCGAGCGCGTTACCCGCGCAAGCAAGTCATCCGACTCGCTCGCCGCAACGACTTCGCTTCTTGCCGCCGTTACGGATCTACACAACGTGGTTCGGTTAGGAAGCCGATAGAGCATCTTCGGCGGGCCATGTTTATTCTCCAAAATATCTGGAGGCTCCCGCGACTTCCACGCTTCCGGCGGCGTTTCCGTCCACAGCAGTTCGCCTTGGCCATCAATCGCAGAGAAAGAAAGGAGGTTGCTCGAATTGTCGAGCGACGAAAATCGAATCTCTAAACGCCTATCCTCGGACTGCTCGACACTGGTGATTCTTTGCCTGTCGGTGAATGGGTATGTCCAAAGTGGTGCTTCTTTGGTCAACGAATAGACAACGATATTATTCGGCGTTGAGTAAATCAGTTCATCGATTGCGTCGCCATCGAGGTCCTTCGCCCACACTCGTAGCCCGTAAACGAAAGTCCAATTGGGCCCGTTGTTTTCCCATTGATGAATCGTAAACGTATCCGCAACACGCTCCGATACGGTGCCGTCCGGTCCGAGATGCAACAAGCTGAATTCCACCGAGGCTTTGTTCGTATGCCAAACGCCAATTCGTGGCCCGTGTTGTGTACGTACAAGCACCGGCAATTCCTCACCGCGCTTCGTCGTTTCGCGATCGAAGCCAATGCCGCTTCCCCGAAAATACATGGGTGTTACCCATTCCCAGAGATCCTCCCCATCGGTGCCATCAATGGCTTTAACAATCATCCTTTGGCGATCGGGCCCGGTACCGCCCGCTTGATAGCCGACGGATCCCGCGGACACGATGGTCGGCCGATCTGTCTGCACAGCACAAAAATGTGGATACCGAGTTCGATTATCGGCGGGCTCTTTGACTGCCAAATTGCCATCGCTCCAAATGGTTGTTCCGTCTTGACCACTTGTAACGTTCAGTCGAAGCGAGCCCGTAGTATCGACGTGGTAGCCAACGATATCACGATAAGTGTCACCGTTGATGTCGTTTGCAGTTTCTTGAAAACTGACGAACATCGCGCCCGTATGATGGCCGACTTCGCCAAGTTCTTTGGAATGCAACAGCTTTCCAGTTCGTCCATGCAGGTAAAAAACGCAACTAGGCAAAGCTCTACCGAAACGAATCGGCGCGTCTCTGTGATAGTCCGACTCGGCGTACACGAGCAAATCAAGTTGGCCGTCGCCGTCGATGTCATCAGCAATGACCCGTTGCTGTTTCCAGTCTAACATCTTGCTCATCCGCATCCGCCATAGCCGATTGCCAGTCCGACCTGATACTAGTGAGATAGGTGTATCCGTCTTTTCGTCGGTGCTAAGCAACACATCCGGATATCCATCGCCATCAAAGTCAGCCATCGCTGGTAGAGCTTCACTAAACGAAGTTTCTTTCGACCACAAGTAATCGCCGTTTGCTCCCGATACCATGTTGATCGCACCAAACTTATCTGGCGAGCTGATAGCGTCCTCGATTCCGTCGCCATTCACATCACCACACTTTCGTAATTGCTGATCTGCGTACTTCCAAATTTGCGTTCCTTCCGTCGAATGAGTTGTCTGTCGAAATGCACGTAGCACTCCGCCGCGCCGTGGCTCGCCCGATTTGTTTGGCGTCCAGCAAACGAATCCGTGAGTGGTACTATCGAAAGCAACTGGGGTTAGCCGCTGAACATCGTTGAGTGTCCAATCGCAAACTCCAGACCCGAGATCGAAACACAACGATCGATCAAGCCCTTCTTGCCAATTGCGGCGCAGTTCGACCCAGACTTTGGCTTCATGGATTTGCAAGCTTTGGATGTGTGCAAAGTCATGATTGTGTCTCACAATAGAAGCTGATTCGATACGACGAATTGGCTTCCCGTCCTTGCCAGAAAAGACATCCGCATAAATGGAGAACGGTACCTGCCTTCGGTCTTCGGCCTCGTATGATGTCTTTGAAAAGCGGCTAACAACCACGACATCCTGAAGCCCATCGTCGTCGAGGTCATCAACAACTGCGAAGTGGCTTAGTTGGCATTCGATATTCACCACCGGCGTCGACGCCCACTTTGGGACTCCCGTACGTGCATCTAATAGTTGCAGAGACCCATACGGTTCCGTCGTCCAGCCATCGTCTCCCGCCGTGCTTGTGGCAGGAAGTATGATTTCGGCGAATCCGTCGCCATCTATATCGGTGATCAGCGGCCACCGGCGAGATTCTGCGGCGATCTCCGATGGCAACATTCCCCATTCCCAATTCGCCTCGATATCCTTCTTCCAAATTGTGCTCCCCGTTTTGACATCCAAAAGCTCCAACGCAAGCGGCGGACTTTCAGCCACGGTGAGCCCAGTGCGGTTGGCGGGTTTGGGAAGATTGCGGACACAGACAAGCAGTTCATCAGTTCCATCCGCATCGACATCCACCCACTGAGGCGTGCGAACAGCTTCGCCCGACAACGCGATAGTCCGTTCAAACTTGCCAGTTTTTGCATCCACAACGAACAGCGAATCACGGACACACAAAACGAACTTGCCACCGTCTGTACCTGGAGCGAATTGAAGTGGGAACGGGGCAACAACGCCACCATGCTCGATATGGCTTTCGTTCGACGAGCCCGTAGCGTGAACCAGTCCGCGTCGCGAGAGAGAAGACCCGTGAAAAAAACTAACATCGTCCGTGTACCACCTTGCCATATACGGTGGATAAGGGATTCCTCTCGGACTGGTGATATACGTTGGATCGACTTCTTCTTGCCAAAGCGTCGAGCCATCCGAACCGTCTACACCACGAACCAAACACTTTTCGCCACCCGAAGACTTCGTCATGAAGCAGGCAATCAAATCACGCACTCCGTCGTGATTGATGTCTTTCAAAAGCGGTGTCCCGCGAACCGTACCTGCCTCGTAAGAACTTTGGTTTTCTTGATGCGGAATATGGTTCCGCCAAAGTAGTTCCCCCGTATCGCCAGACAATGCAATGACCATCGGGTGATATCGACAGGCCAGTATTAAATCCGTCGAGCCATCTTGATTGCAATCGAAACTGTCTCCCACTATCGCTGGCTGTTCGTAAAAGTCCGAGTTGGCGGTATGTTGTGTTCGCCAACTCCATGGAGCCTCTTTGCGATAGGGGCCCGCTGTTTCTTTTAACATTGGTTCCGATTGTAAGTCCGAACGCCAAACCTCTTGGTTCTTAGCCGCATCAAGCAGCGTCACTCCGTCATCTTCAAACACCAACAAGTCGTCGCCGCCATCACGTGACCACACCGCCCATTCGCTTGAAATCTCCCTGGGCTTCCAAACGTTGTGGTCTTCTAGGTGCGTCTTCAAGACGCGTTGGCCCTGCGACGGATAAACCGAGAGTTGATAGTGATCGGTGAGCTCGCCATCCGCTTGCAGCTGCAGCTCGTAGTCGCCGCGAGGAACTTCGACGACCTGTTGCGTCGGCAAGGTAAAGCTGGGTACGACTGGTGAACCATCTTTTGCCACGATGGTTGCAACCACGGGAGTTGGCAATCTACGCGTTGACTCGATATGAAACCGACCGAGTTGAGCCTGCCGATACTCCTGTAGCCCTACCCGCGTTCCAACGAGAAGGAGCGCAGCCATCGCGGCGGCCGTGGCTGCAGTTGTTACCTGTCGTTGATTCTTTTGAAGCCATCGCCCTAGAAGTTCAACAACGCCAGGTCGGCGAGCTTGAATGGGGCGACCGTCGATAAACGCTCGTAAATCAGCGACGAGCTCGACGGCCGATTCGTACCGATGTACCGCGTCTTTCGAAAGACAACGCATAATGATCGTCTCGAGATCTCGCGGCAGACTCGGACGTATCTCGCGCGGCGCGGTTGGTTCATCGGAAAGGATGCTACCCAATGCTGCATGCGTCGTCGTCGCATCAAAGAGAGGTTCGCCGGTCGCGAACTCGTAGAGCGTGGCTCCCAAACTGTAGATATCCGTTCGATGATCAACAGGCGTCTTCACTGAATTGGCCTGTTCGGGACTCATGTACCGCGGCGTACCCAAAATAGCACCCGTCATACTCAGTTGCACATCATCGATACGTTTGGCGAGTCCAAAATCGGTGAGCCAAACACGTCCTTCAGTATCGCGAATGAGGTTAGACGGTTTTACATCGCGATGAATGATGTCGCGATCATGCGCGTAAGCCAATGCTTCGGCCGCTTGCAGTCCCCAATTGGCGACCTCCGACGGTTCGAAAAACGTTTTCTCGGCGAGAGCTGCACTTTGGACGTCGGCCAAACTTTCGCCATCAATGAATTGCATCGCAAAGTAGTTGACGCCGTCAGCTTCTCCCACCGCAAAGATCGGCACAATGTTCGAGTGATGAAGGCTGGCAACCGTTTCGGCTTCGCGTTCGAATCGCTCCATGGCTTCGCGATCCGCAACCATGTGACGTAGAACCTTGAGTGCGACACGACGCTTGAGCGAAATCTGCTCTGCTTCGTAAACCACGCCCATACCACCGCGGCCGACTTCGCGAATGATACGGAAGTCACCCAGTCGCTGGTCGGACTTGATGGGATTCGCCGTGCTCGGCCCCGCATCTTGAACAAGATGAATACCGTCTAGGCACGCTGCGAGTTCTTCTGCGTGCTCGGGATGAGCCGCGAGGACTTCGTCTACCGAGGGTGCGTTACCCGCTTGCAGTTTGTCGAAGTACGCGTCAAGTATTTCGGCAACGCGCGGATGGACGTCGTCATCGTCACTGGTGCGGTGTACGACGGTCGGGGGCATAGCGGGCGAATTACCCGCGTTTTTGGGACGCTGTGGATGATCAGACATAGCCAATTTCCGGGATGCTCTAACTACCATACACGCGGAGACGGGTGCGTGCCTGATAGGAAGGGCCCAGAAAATGGCCGGCGCAACAGAGAAATCGAAAATTCCCCCGAAAACGCGAACGAGCGAAAAATAGGCTGCTAAGAGGTTGTTAGTCTTCCATGACGTCGGCTTCGCGAGCCTTCATCATTTCAGCGACTTTTCCTTCGTGCGTTTTCGTATGCTCTTGAATCTGCTCTTTCGCATCGTCGCGTTGATCTTCGCTGATCTCTTTGTCTTTTTCGGCTTTGTCGACGTCCTTGTTACCATCGCGACGAATGTTACGGATCGAAACCTTGGCTTCCTCGCCGAGCTCTTTAATCCGTGTCACCATCTTCTTGCGCACTTCCGCCGAGAGTGGTGGAATGTTCAAGCGTACGACACGACCGTCGCTTTGCGGTGATAGACCGAGGTCACTGGCGACGATCGCTTTTTCGATATCTTTGATAGTGCCCGCGTCGTATGGGCGAATCACGATCTGCTGTGGCTCCGGCGCGCCGATGGTGGCAACTTGCTTCAGCGGAGTCAGTGAACCGTAAACGTCAACCTTGATGGAATCGACCAAGCCTGGCGTCGCGCGACCCGTGCGAATACCGGACAGCTGGTTTTTGAGAACCTCAACCGCTTTTTCCATTTTTTCTTCGACGTTGAGCAAGATTTCATCGGTCGACATATTCGTGATTCCTGTTCGAGGTTCGTTTTGAGTTAGTCTGCGAGTTGCGTTTTCTCGCGATCGTTTTAGGTCACCGAGTCCGCGCCTTCCGTTTCGCTCGATACAAATGTACC
The DNA here is from genome assembly GCA_964397295.1 of uncultured Pirellulaceae bacterium. Lineage (GTDB taxonomy): Bacteria > Planctomycetota > Planctomycetia > Pirellulales > Pirellulaceae > CAYNJG01. Next base: position 3,325 of record CAYNJG010000066.1, on the reverse strand, counting down.
GACGGAATCGCCACGGATCGCTTTTTCAATGTTGCCTTCTTTTTTGTAATTGAAAACCAAAATCGGCATGTCGTGTTCGGAGCACTGCGCGATCGCGGTTTGATCCATCACTCGCAAGTTCTGTTCTTTGACCGTTCGATAGTCTAGCTTTCGATAAAGGACTGCATGCGGATTCTTTTCCGGATCGTCGGAGTAAACGCCGTCAACGCGCGTCGCTTTGAAGACGATCTCTGCTTCCAATTCCAACGCACGCTGCGTCGCGGCAGTGTCCGTCGTGACGAAGGGACTGCCCGTACCTGCTGCGAGGATCACAATACGTCCTTTTTCGAGGTGACGACGTGCTCGGCGGCGAATATACGGTTCCGCGACGCCGTCCATTTTGATGGCCGTCATCAATCGCGTATCGCAGCCGACACTCTCGAGTGCATCCTGCAAAGCAAGTCCGTTGATGACCGTCGCGAGCATACCCATGTAGTGCGCGGTTGCTTCCTGAATGCTGGCGCTCGTGCCAACGAATTGGCCACCACGCAGAATGTTCCCGCCGCCAATCACAACTGCAATCTGGCAACCACCTTCTTTGGCTTTCTTGACTTGAGTGGCAATGTCGACGACTTCATTCATCGAAATGCCGCGTTCGCCGGCCTTGGCAAAACTCTCGCCGGAAAGCTTCAGAATTACTCGCTTGTATGCAGCCATGGATGTCCTGTCTCTGTTTTTATAAAAACCGCACGCAACGGATTGCGTGCGGTTGAATGTCTACGCTCGTCCAACGATGGCGAACGAGTTCTTGTTCTGCCTAGCCGACAGCCACTCGTTTGAACTCAACAACTTCTGCGGCATCCGCAAAATCTTTTACGGCTGCTTCGACAGTTTTGGTGTCGTCGAGTGCATACACTTGGCTGAGCAAGCAACGCTCTTGATCGAGTAGCGTGTTGTCCGAGATGAAACGCTCGATTTTACCAGGCACGATTTTGTCCCAGATCTTTTCAGGCTTACCCTCTTTTTCAAGCTCCGCCTTGATGTCCGCTTCGGCTTTCGCCAAGACTTCGGGCGTTAGCTGAAGCTTGCTGACGAATTGCGGAACGTTCTTCATAGGCTTGCCAAGATTCTCGGCTTCGTTCAAGTCGTTTTCTGCTTTGATCTGAGCCTGAATAGCTTCGGTCTCTTTGGCGACCATATCTGCGTCGAACTCTTCCGGACGAAGAATCGAAGGACTCATCGCGGCGATGTGCATGGCAAGGCTACGGAAGAATTTCGGTGCCTCGCCGTTGCCACCATCTTTATACGAAACGAGCACACCAATTTTGCTACCCGCGTGAATGTAAGACGCGATCTTTTCGCCAGTGACTTTTTGGTAGTCCGAGACTTCGATTTTCTCGCCAATCGTACCTGTCTTCTCAACCAACTTTTCTGCGACCGTAGCACCATCGTATGGCAGGGCCACGAACTCTTCTTTCGTCGCAGGAAGGTTATCCATGCCCAGTTTTGCGAGTTCGTTTGCAAATGCGATGAAGTCTTCGTTCTTCGCCACGAAGTCGGTTTCACAGCTAACGGCCATCACGATCCCGGTATCGCCAGCATCGTTGGTAATTGCAACGACCACGCCTTCGTTGGCATCACGGTCGGCTCTCTTCGCAGCAACTTTTTGGCCCTTCTTACGAAGGAAATCCAAGGCGCCTTCATAGTCGCCGCCCTCTTTGAGTGCCTCCTTGCAATCCATGATTCCGGCACCGGTGGCTTTTCTCAGTTCGCTTACGTCTTTGGCTGAAATGGCCATAGTCTTCCTTCTGCTGCTCTTAAATCGTTTCGCGGATAGTAGGATTTTCGCACATGTGGTGCTCGGTCGGCTTGACGGCACAATGGAGTCCTGAGTGACTCGATGGAGTCCCAGGTGCGAAGAATCGCCTCAAACCAATCGGACAACATACCGGGACTGGTGGTTCGTTGTAAACTCTAGCCTGAGGCCTAAACGCCGAAATTGCGGCGGTTTGAACCATTAAGCCGCCGAATCGCAAGCCAAACGAAAACCAGCAAGAAGCTTCGTGAAGATACGGGTTCTGGAACAGCCGCGACAGAGCTCGCACTAGCAGTGGAAGGAGACGCGAATCCAGCACCGAACGAACCGCTGATCACCAAGAAATCTGCGAAGCTGGTTTGTCCGTCGCCGTCAAAATCACCCGCTGCCCAGCCCGAAGTTTGTTGACCGAAAGAGTTGGAGACCTGCAGAAAGTCTGAGAAGCCGACCTGCCCGTCCAAGTCGGCATCGCCGGGAAGCGTCCCCGCCGACTCGAGCAGTAATGTTAGGTCTGTGTTGTCGACTTGATTACTGCCGTCTAGGTCATAATGGCAACTCTCCGAATCGCGGTTAATCGCAGCCACCATCGCGTCAATGTCTAGTGTGGTAATTGTGCCGTCGCCATCGATGTCGCCGATGCTTGCTTCGAAGTCCGCGATATTACGAATCTCTTCGATGTACCTGAACAAGTCCGCGACCCAAGACTGGTCGCCGTAAATGGCCGTGCGAGTGGTTCCTGGTTGGTTTTCCAGTAGGTCGACCGCGTAAATCACGCCAACGAGTTCCCAAAGATCTTCGTTCTTTTGAAACGCCGCGCCGCCCGAGTCACCTCGGACCGCTTGCGCCAAGTTGTCGATTTGAAAGCCAGTATCGAAGAGTGTCTTGAATGCGAGCACGTCACCGAAGCCGTTGGAATCGCTACCCACGTTTGTTGCGTTCACCAAACTCTCGCCCCAACGAAGCGTCTGGGTATCCAACGTCCGAAATCCGGAGCGATCACTATCGGCTTCCGTTTCAACCGCTGTCCAAACATCGTCGCCATCTTCCGGCCCTTCTTCCACCGACCAATAAGAGCGATCGGGTTCACGATCGTGCCCGCGTCCGATCAGCGTGACGACCGAACCGGGCTGGATTGCATTACACGGCAAACGCAACGCCGGTAGCCCCGGATCTTCTTCCAGCCGAAGTAGGCGAAGATCCGTCTCCTCCGTTTCCGTTTCGCCAGCAGGGTTCGACACTTGCACAGCTTCCGCAGGAATGTGAGCGAACTCCTGCCCACCGAAGACGACATTTCCTTCGCGGAGATGGGCGGCGGTCAATACCCAACGATTCCCCAAATAGATTGCGCCTCCGACACCTCGCTGTCCGACGTTTGCAAAGCCTGGATCATCAGCCGGTGCGGTAGTGTTACCCGAACCGTCGCCGACATCGACAACCACAGCGCCACTTGGTTCAAGACCAAGCATCGTGATGACCAACGCAAAGAGAAACGTTCTGCAGATCGTTGAAATGTTTTGCGCCTCTAGTAAT
>CAYNJG010000065.1:0-32179 GCA_964397295.1 uncultured Pirellulaceae bacterium | reverse complement strand
TTACTTTGTGCCCCACAGAATTCAACTGAGCCGCCGCCGACAAACCAGCGGGCCCTGACCCAACAATCGCGACGGTTTTACCACTTCGTTGCTCGGGAGGATTCGGCTGAACCCAGCCTTCTTCCCAGCCTCGATCGATGATCGCGTTTTCGATGTTCTTGATCGTGACTGGCGGATCTGTAATTCCTAGTACGCAGGCACCTTCGCAAGGTGCGGGGCATGCGCGGCCGGTAAATTCAGGGAAGTTATTGGTTTTGTGCAAACGGTCTAGGGCGTCACGCCATCGCCCCCGATAGACAAGGTCATTCCACTCAGGAATAAGATTATCAATCGGACATCCCGTATCGGATTGGCAAAACGGTACACCGCAGTCCATGCATCGAGCGCCCTGCGTGGTCAAATGTTCTTCAGGCGCGTTCGTGAAGATCTCCAAAAAGTCGTTGGCACGAGTTAACGGATCACGATACGGAACTACCTCACGATCGAATTCTTTGAAGCCAGTTGGTTTGCCCATGATTTTCTTTCCCGCTTTTGCCTACACGTATTTCTTTTTCAAGACGGTCCGATTCTCGCCACGCTTTGCTTTTGCCGCGTTAGGCAGTGGCCGCCGCTTTCATTTCTTCTAGCACTCGCTTGTAATCACGAGGCATGACCTTCACAAACTTGCCTCGTGATGTATCCCAATCGCTTAAGATGCGACCAGCCTTTTCCGAACCGGTATAGGCCTGGTGCTCACTGATTAAGTTCCGTAATTCTTCGATATCCTCGGCAGCTTCGACCTTTTCCAGATCGACCAACTCGAGATTGCAACGAAGATTGAATTCACCATCTTCGTCCAGCACATATGCAACTCCGCCGCTCATACCGGAAGCAAAATTCCTTCCTGTCAAACCTAAGATGACGACACGTCCACCAGTCATGTACTCACAACCGTGGTCGCCGACGCCTTCGATCACTGCGTGAGCTCCACTATTTCGGACACAGAATCGTTCTGCAGCCCGACCGCAGAGAAATGCTTTTCCGCTGGTCGCACCGTAGAGGCAAACGTTGCCAACGATAATGTTGTCTTCAGGCACAAACGTACTGTGCCGCGATGGGAAGATAGCAATCCGACCGCCAGACAAGCCCTTACCCACGTAGTCGTTTGCGTCTCCTTCCAGGTCGATCGAGACACCTTTTGCTAAGAACGCACCAAGGCTTTGCCCAGCAGATCCTGTCAATCGAATCTTGATCGTATCGTCCGGTAGCAAATCTAAGCCGAACGTCTTTGCGATGTTGTGGCTCAGAATTGTACCGACCGCTCGATCGGTATTAATGATCGGCAAATCGATTTCGACGGGCGAACCATCCTTCAATGTCGGCGCCGCAAGTTTCAACAGCTCACGACGATCAAGCGAAAGATCAAGCCCATGATCTTGTTCTTGGGTGCAATAGACACCCACCTTGTCATGAGGTTTTGGAGCAAGCGTTAGCATGTCCGTCAGATCCAAGCCGTCCGCCTTCCAATGCTTAATCGCTTCGTCTGTTTCGAGGCAATCAACACGTCCGACCAATTCCAGAATCGTTCTCGCACCGACGGATGCCATTACTTGCCTTGCATCTTCCGCGACCATGAACAAGTAGTTCACCACGTGCTCAGGTTTGCCGGCAAACTTCTTACGAAGTTCCTCGTCCTGCGTCGCGATCCCGACGGGACACGTGTTGAGGTGACACTTCCGCATCATGATGCATCCGAGTGTGACCAACGGCGCGGTACTGAACCCGAATTCCTCGGCGCCCAAACATGCCGCAATGACGACGTCTCGACCAGTTTTCAGTTGACCATCCGTTTGCAGAACGACACGTGATCGCAGGTCGTTCATTACAAGCGTTTGATGCGTTTCGGCGATTCCAAGTTCCCACGGCATGCCAGCGTGCTTGATACTGGTCAACGGAGAGGCACCAGTGCCACCGCTATCGCCCGAGATCAGAATGTGATCGGCAAAGCCTTTCGCCACGCCTGTCGCGACGGTTCCGACGCCAACTTCGGAAACCAACTTGACACTGATACGAGCCGACGGATTCGCGTTTTTCAGATCGTGGATCAGTTGCTTCAGATCCTCGATGGAATAGATATCATGGTGCGGCGGAGGACTGATCAGCGTTACACCGGGCGTTGAATATCGAACGTCAGCGATGCGTTGATCGACTTTTTTTCCGGGCAACTCGCCACCCTCGCCGGGCTTTGCACCTTGCGAGATCTTGATCTGAATCTCTTCCGCATTGGTGAGATAGTTGATCGTTACGCCGAAGCGACCGGAAGCAACTTGCTTGATCGCACTGCGTCGCATGTCACCATTTGGATCCGGAGTCCAGCGACGCGTCTCTTCGCCGCCTTCGCCTGTATTGCTTTTTCCACCCAATCGATTCATGGCAATCGCCAGCGTCTCGTGCGACTCGGCGGAGATCGAACCGAAGCTCATGGCTCCCGTGCAGAATCGTTTGACGATGTCTTTCGCAGATTCAACCTCTTCGATCGGAATCGGACTACCCAATCCACCTTCCTTGACCTTCAGCAACCCACGCAGTGCACAACGCGTTTTCGCGTCGCTGTTGCAGTGGTCAGCGAAACGTTTGTACGCTTCGCCGCTATTGGTACGAGACGCGATTTGCAGGTCGGATATCGACTGTGGATCCCACATATGACGTTCGCCAGCAGATCGCCAGTGGTACTCGCCTGGGTTTGGCAATTCTGCTCGATAATCCTCTGAGCGAGATGGATATCCGATCGCGTGTCGTCGGAGTAGCTCTTCGCCGAGCACCTTGAAATCGACGCCTTGAATGCGGCTTGCTGTTCCAGTAAAGCACCGATCGATCACGTCATCTCGCAAACCGACGGCCTCAAAAATCTGAGCACCTTTGTACGACTGCAACGTCGAGATGCCCATCTTTGCCATGACTTTGAGCATGCCCTTTTTGACACCCAAACGGTACGCCTCAGTAATCTGATCATTCTTCAGATCCTCGATGCGGCCATCAGCGCGAGCTTGCCAGATCGATTCGAATGCCAAATACGGATTGATCGCATCGGCACCGTAACCGATCAGCAAACAGTGATGGTGAACTTCACGAGCTTCGCCTGTCTCGAGCACGATACCGATTTGCGTTCTTTTCGCATTACGAACGAGGTAGTGATGCACAGCCCCGGTCGCTAGAAGCGTGCTAACTGCTACTCGATCAGCATTCATCGCTCGGTCGGAAAGAACGATCAACGAGAAACCTTCGTCGATGGCGGCTTCCGCTTCTTCGCAAATGCGATCGAGTGCTTTTGGTAGCCCGTCGGTACCTTCTGATCGATCCCACGTAATGTCGATCGTCTTGGTCTTCCAACCGCGATGATCCATGTGCTTGAGTGACGCTAACTCTTCATTTGTGAGAATCGGATGCGGAACCAAAAGACGGTGGCAGTCACTCGCCTCAGCTTCCAACAAGTTGCCTTCTGGACCGATGTAGCATTCCAGCGACATCACGATTTCTTCGCGAATGGAATCGATCGCCGGGTTCGTGACTTGCGCGAACAGTTGCTTGAAATAGTCGTACAGCATGCGAGGCTGGTCGGACAGACAAGCAAGTGCTGCATCGTTGCCCATCGATCCGATCGGATCTTTTTTCGCCCGGATCAGTGGCAGCAACATGAACTGACTGGTTTCGACCGTGTAGCCAAACGCCTGCATGCGAGGCAGCAACGTTTCTTGCTCAAAACCGACGGCTTCTGCTGCGGGAAGTTCCTCCAACAGAATGCGTTCTTTATTGAGCCACTCACGGAAATTGTAGCGGCTCGCCATCTCCTCTTTTACTTCTTCATCCGGAATGAGACGCTGCTGTTCGAAGTCGATAAGAAAGATTCGTCCTGGTTGCAAACGTCCCTTTTCAATGACGGTTGCTGGATCGACGGTCGGTAGAACGCCAACTTCGCTAGCCATAATCACGCGATCGTCGTTCGTCAAATAGTAACGCGACGGCCGCAATCCGTTTCGATCAAGAACCGCGCCGATGTACTTTCCATCAGTAAACACAATCGACGCCGGGCCGTCCCACGGTTCCATCAACGTCGAATGGTACTCGTAGAACGCAAGTTTGTTCTCGGACATCGTGTGATGGTTTTGCCAAGCTTCGGGCACCATCATCATGACCGCATGTTGCAAGGTACGACCGGACATAAGCAGAAACTCTAGCGCATTGTCGAATGTGCCCGAGTCCGAACAATCCAACTCGATTAGCGGAAACAGTTTGCTAATTTCGTCACCGAAGAGCTTGGACTTCACCGTGCCCTGCCGAGCCTGCATCCAGTTCTTGTTTCCTTGCAGCGTGTTGATTTCGCCATTGTGCGACATGAATCGCAACGGCTGCGCGCGGTCCCAACTCGGAAACGTATTGGTCGAAAAGCGAGAGTGAACCATCGCCAAATGTGTCTTGTAATCCGGGTCCGACAAATCGGGGAAGTACGGCACGACCTGCCAAGACATCAACATGCCTTTGTAGACCATAACTCGTGGCGAAAGCGAATTGACGTAGAACATCTTCGCTTGCGTCATTGTTTCGTCGCTACGCAGCTCTTGAGTGGCCTGCTTTCGGATAAGATAGATCTGTCTTTCAAATTCGTCGTCTGCAATTCCGTCCGCTGCGGCGATGAAAACTTGTTTGGTGAAGGGCTCGGAGTAGAGGGCCGTTTCACCAACGTTTGCTGCTTTCGAATCGGTTGGTACATCACGCCAACCGATGAGTCGCTGGCCTTGTGCCTCGATGTATTTGTTGACGACCGCAACACACTTTTCGAGTTGCTCCAGATCCGTTGGCAAGAACACATTGCCAGTGGCGTAGCGCCCGGGTTCGGGCAGATCCGCTTTCAAATCTTCCTTTGCGACCTTGGCCATGAAATCATGGGGCATTCCCGTCATCATGCCGGCGCCGTCGCCCGTGTTGTACTCGCAACCGCAAGCCCCACGATGGTCCATGTTTTTCAAAATCGTCTCAGCATCGAGAACGATCTGGTGGCTGCGTGCACCTTTGATATTCGCAACGAAACCTACACCGCACGCATCTTTTTCATTGCGTGGATCGTAAAGCCCGTGCTTCTTTGGAAGTCCGAATTTCGAAAATATTTCACTCATCCCAATCTCACCATCTAACTACCACTTCCGATTTCGGTAGCCAGAAGCGAACCGAAGTCGGAAGCCTTGCTTAACGTTAACTGCCGACGACCCGCGAATTCTCTTTCGCCGTATCCGGCGATTTGCCCAGTGGAGAACTAGCCACCCTCGTCGGCGACGTCGCGATTTCACTAGCGTATAAGTTCTCGGTCAAGAACTCGACAAAACGCGAAGCCTCTTCAGATAGAGGCTTGCCACGTTTGATAATGATGCCAACCGGGCGAATTAGCCTCGGTGACTCGAGCGGAATCCTAACCAAGGTTCCAGCTGCTATCTCTCGGTCTAATGTTGGAGCTGGCAATAGACCCAACCCAGCATTAATCTCGACAGCCCGCTTGATCGTCTCGGTATTGTCGAATCGCACGACAACGTTCGTTTCCGCACCTGCATCGACGAAAGCTCGATCGATCTCTTTCCAAATGCGAAGACGATCGTCGTAGCCGACCAGCGGTTGACCATGCAGCTCCGCCAGCTTCACACTTTCGCGCGTCGCAAAAGGATGATCCGGAGAGCAAGCAACCGCAATCTCTTCTTCACGCCACGGAATCGCATCGATCGTTCGCGAATCTCGTGGATAGCTCACCAATCCGATTTGTGCCTGACCTCGTTCGACCAACGCATAAACTTGATCGGGGTGCCGATACTCGACCCGTACGTTCGATTCCGGTGAACCAGACAAAAACTGCTGCACGTACCAATTCATGTGGCTAAGACCAACTGAATAGATAGATGCAACGTTTACTTGTCCGGATTCCGATGCCGCGTAATCGTGAAGCTCATTCGACAGACTCTCAAACTGATCGACGATTCGCCGACAGCCTTTGTAAAAGAGTTCACCAGCAGGCAATAACGCAATGGGACGCTGCGAACGGTCAATGAACTTCGCCCCCATCTCGTCCTCGACGTGGCTGACCATTTGACTAGCAGCCGATTGCGACACGCCATTCTCAGCGGCCGCTTCTGAGAAGCTCCGTTGTTCAACGACATCGCAAAAAACTTTTAGCGCTTTGACCTGCATTTTGCCCCACCGGCCATATCAGCGAATGCGAATAGGCCATTAGAAGAAGGAATGCTGTAAATTAGCATTCGTGAAGCAGCCTAAGTTAAATCTTGAACCTTCAACAGTCAAGCCGGGGGATATAGAGTCTTCGCGATCCTGCAAGAACGTCAACAGATGTAGAGATCCGGTCAACTTGGGCAAACATTAGCGATAACGTAGGGCTGCACGGCTTTTTGCATCGTGATTTGTGCGTGTCCTGCGACTTGTTGAGCCGGGCCAATCTCGGTCTACTCTGAGCGTGATTCTCTGTTTTCTTGTCTTACTCAAGATGCCCCTCTCGCAGCAAAAGTTTCCCGTAATGTTCCAATCCGAACTTCAATCAGCACTTTCAGCCGTTCGCCAGGCGGCCATTGTTTGCCGAACCGTTCAATCCGCGATCACTCCGGCTTCTCTCGAAAAGAAAGACAAGAGTCCTGTGACGATCGCGGACTTTGCAAGCCAAGCACTTGTCTGTCGCCAGTTGCAGGCGGACTTTCCCGAGGATCCAGTGATTGGCGAAGAGGGAGCAGCAGAACTTCGTGACGGCGAAGCTGATTTTCTCGAACGCATTGTTGCTTCCGTGGAAAAAGCTGGCGTAACGGCATCCGGTGAGCAAGTGTGTGACTGGATTGACCGAGGTGGCCTGCACGAGTATCGCTCGAGATTTTGGACCCTCGATCCGATCGATGGCACAAAAGGCTTCCTCCGCAAAGAACAGTACGCGATTTCTCTCGCTCTGATCGTTGATGGCGAGATCAAACTTGGTGTGCTCGGCTGTCCCAACCTCGCTGTGACCGAAGGCAGCGATTCCATCGGCGTTTTGGCGTGGGCAATAGAAGGTCAGAAAGCGTGGATGCAGCCGCTCGACAAACCGGATTCCGATCCCGTCCCGCTGAACGTCACCCAAACGGCGACGACTCCGGAAGCTCGGTTTTGTGAGTCGGTCGAATCAGGACATAGCGCTCACGGATGGTCGGGCAAAATCGCAGCACAGCTCGGTATTACCAACGAACCGTATCGAATTGACAGCCAGTGCAAGTACTTGGCAGTCGCGCGTGGAGACGCAGATATCTACCTTCGCCTTCCCACCCGCAAGGGCTACCAAGAAAAGATCTGGGACCACGCTGGCGGCGTCATCGTCGTCCAAGAAGCTGGCGGACAAGTCACCGATATCCACGGAAAAGTGCTGAACTTCAAGCAAGGTTCAACGCTTGCTCTCAATCAAGGCGTAATAGTCAGCAACGGTCGGTTTCACGATACCGTCGTCGCTGCTGTAAAAGACCACGCGCCAGACGACATAGCCTGAGCGTCTTTCGAATCGCGTAGTTTGCCGAACAGTGTGAGACTCCACACTTGTTCAATTCTCGCATCAATATTGCCCGCGTCGCAACGAACCAAATCATTGTTGACCAAATCATTGTTGATCATGTGGCCGACTACTAGAATCAATCTTCTTCCGTTGGTTGTTCGCTGGAGGCGTATGATGTTTTCAACAGTTCGTCGTGCACCACGTTTGAGGAACTTGGAAGTCCTCGAAACCCGTCAAATGTTTGCTACACATTTGTTGGCGGACATCGATGCGACTCCGGTCGAAATCGCGCCGCAGGAACTGCATGTCGTTGGTGAGCAGACACTCTTTTTTGCTCAAAACGGATTGTGGAAAACGGACGGAATCGAAACGTCGCTCGTCAAAGAACTCAACATCGACCGGCAGCTAATCGACGCAAGCACTTTAGGCGATCAACTTGTCTTCACGGCTTCAGATTTCGAACACGGGCAAGAGTTGTGGATCAGCGACGGCACGGCTGAAGGTACGCGATTTTTGAAAGACACCGTTCCCGGCGAAGCTGACGGAGTTGTTCGAAGACAAGACAACACGTTCGTTGAAGCGGGAGGCGAGCTCTACTTTCGTGTCGGAGATTCAGCGAACCTTTGGAGGACGAACGGGACAAGCGAAGGAACAGTTCTTGCATCGGAAGACGTCCGCGGCATCGGCAATATGGCCACGCTAAACGATGAGATCTACTTCGCGTCCGCGGACGGACTGTCGAATTGGGGCGAAGAAGATGGACTTACGAGTATCTACAACAGAACATCGTTCTTGGAAGGAGCCACAGACACGCACTTCTTCTTCACTGGGCAACTAGAAGATGGTAGTTACTCTCTGTTTAGCCACGATGGCTCCGACGCCGATCCGGTCGCGTTAACAGTCGGATCGCCATTCCCCACAGCTAACGGTTCTGTTGTCGGCGATGCGTTCTACTTTGTGCCGACTACGAGCCAAGAACTTTGGCAATCCGACGGAACGGTTGTCGGCACCAACCGCTTGCAAGAAATCCAACACCTGAGTTCCGTATTCGGCGAAACAGAAGATCAGTTGCTGCTAGGAATTGATCGCCCCATCGGTTTTATTCCTATCGGCCCTGAGGATCCAGCCGAAACAGAATCCGAAACAGAAACGGAATCCGCCCAGGCCGCTTCTCCGGTGACCTCTGCGTTGCGACTGCCTCCGGCGTTTGACGAACTTTGGTCGTACGACATAGCCACCAACGAGGCTCAGTACCTCACCGCGTGGTCCAGCAACGAACTTCAACCGGTCACCTGGAGTCTCAACGGTGAAACGTATTTTTTCCGCACGGAAGATCTGGCGATTTGGAGAACCGACGGTACCGAAGACGGCACAGTACTCGTCCAAACCAACGTTAGCGACTTTGGCCAAAGTGTCGATGCAGTCGCGTTAGAAGACAGACTTATTGTTGGGGCACGGGGACTTTGGAGCGTCGAGGATTTCCAGGCGACGCAGCTACCTACGGACTTCAATCGAACGCTGGACTCCATGCCACTGACGTTCGATTCATCGAACGTCCAGCAATTCCAAAGAGTCGGCGATCACACGCTATTCATCGCCGACTTCGATCTCTATCGTACAGACGGTACCGAAGCAGGAACGGAATTGGTGAGGTCCTGGCTAACGTCCGAGCCTCCTGCGAACCTATTCGAGTTTCCTGCGGTGCACTTCGTCGCGTCGCCATTTTTGGATTCGGCAATCATTTCTGTCGAGACGGACTTGGGATACGAAATCTGGAGTTCAGACGGTACCGAATCAGGAACGACCAAAATCGGAGACTTCACCGAACGACTGTTCCCATTCCACCGCACCGATGAAGCTCTCTTCTTGCGAGACGTCAACGGTTCGATTCACAAACTCGATTCAGAGCTGGAAACGACACAGCTCCTTTCGTTTGAGGGCGTTCGCAGCCAAACCTCTTCGCCAATCCTCCACAAAAACGAGATCAACAATCAGCTAGTTATTCAATCCACCAACGTTACATGTGGTGATTCGCTCAACTGCGAATGGGCACTAGAAATTCGAGCGATCGATTTGAACAACGATAGCGTTGAACTCATTTCGCGGTTCGAAAGCAATCTAAATTCATTGCGACAAACGGAGGCCCCACTCGTTCGCATCGGCGATTCGCTGGCCTTCATTGCCGCCACTGACGAATTGGCTCGAGCCGTTTGGACAACCGACGGCACAAGCGAAGGCACCCAACTCTTCTGGCACGACGAAACTCGCAACCCCGTCGGAATCATTCCCGTCGGTGATACGTTGCTTGTCGAAACGGACGGACTCGCGAGTGAACTTCTGAGCACTGACGGCACGGAAGAAGGTACGGTCTTGATTACATCAGACATCGCCACAACGACGAATCGAGACTTCCGAACGATCGGTGACGTTGTCGTAATGCCGGTAACAGACTCAGAAATCGGTAATGAATTGTGGATTACCAATGGCGACACAGGTCATCGCGTGGATATCCGGCCGGGCTCGGCAAGTTCTTCTCCGTCTTTCATTGCCGAGTTTGACAACAGAGTGTACTTCACAGCGGACGACGGAATTCACGGTCGCGAACTATGGGTAACCGATGGCACTCCCGAAAACACTCGCATCGTCGAAGATATCGCGCCAGGAGTTGCGTCGTCTTCCCCAACGATTCAGCCGCTTAGTCTCTCGTTGAGCACGTTCAACGCCGCACAGCTTGAAGACAATGTCGTAAGACAGCGAGTCGACGAGTTTTACTTTTCTGCAACCACTGCTGAATTCGGGACGGAACTTTGGCGTTCGGACGGAACCGCCGATGGTACATCCCTAGTTGCCGATGTCGCGGAAGGATCTGATAGTTCGACTCCCCACTCAATTTCCGTCGTCGGAAACGATCTCTATTTCGCTGCATTGGGAGACCAAGGTTACGAACCGTGGATACAGCGGCCCGAATCGTCTTTCCTACCTGGTGATGCAAATGGCACTAACAGTGTGAACTTCGTCGACTTTTTGATTCTGTCAGCGAATTTCGGGAGCGTCGACGCGACGCGAGATGACGGCGACTTCAACGGCGACGGGCAAGTTAGCTTCGCCGATTTCTTGATCCTGTCAGAGAACTTTGGCCAAGAACGCATCTTTGCATCGGGCCCCGATTCCGCGTCAGCGTGATTTGAATCGAGGACCGATCACAGCTGCATCATTCGCACTAAGCCACCCACGTTTATCGCTTTTCGCATCCGAAACGTGCAGCCATTCCCCGCGACGGTCGCTCACGACTAGCGGTTCGCCCAGTCGCACGACATGCAGCACTTCGAACGCTTCGCCGTCGGCCGCTCGCAACTCCGCTCCGTCGACCGCGGCAATCACATCGAACGTTCCAGACTGGGAACGAAGAAACGCCGCATAGGCGACTCCAATCAGACACAGCATCGACACAGCAAAAACGAGAAGTATTTTGCGAGGCAATCGAGTGACGAAAAGGCACGTCAGCATGGCAATCCAAAACATGGTCCAACCGATCAAACCAACCCACCAGTAGACGCCGCTGGGAATGACTCGAAATTCGTCGCTGAAGGTATATGTTGTATCTGCGACCTCGCCTCCAATGGCCTCACGAACAACCGCGATTCGCTTCCGCATTTCGATCGAAGAAGGCTGTAGCCGCCGGGCCGTTTCAAATGCAGCCAGCGACTTTGCTAAGTCGCCATTTTGAAAGTGCGCGTCGCCCAGATTCAGTTGCAAGGCGTACGATTCCAAGCCTGATTCCCTGACCAACTCGTACTTGCTGATCGCAACGGCCAATCGATCACTAACTACCGCCGAATCAGTTTGTTCTTTTGCTTCGAGATGAGCCGCATAGGCTTCTTCCAATATCGTTTCCGCCTGCTGCCGACTCAACGACAACATGGGCTTAACTTCCGACGCGTCGCTGGACGACGAAACCATCAGCACAACCAAGCACAGGAGCAAAACTGGCTGAGCCAACGCAGCCAACGCTCTTTGCTTCAAAGCCTCGACCGCGCGATGCGAACGCGAAGCATCGGGACTGAATGTCATGCGATCGCACTCGGCCCGTATTGACCGAACTTCGTCTGGCAACACAACTCCTGGGATCGACAGTGCATCACGGATCTCGGATGCCGAATCAGCAGCACCAATACGAGACCTTGCTTCGTACAGCGGATCTTTCCTACGACGCCACCAAGTCGCCACTTCCGCGCGCCGCGACACGACCAAACCAATCAGGCACACCAACGGAGCAACCGCGAACGCCATCCACGCAACCGGCGATGAGTCACGCGACACAGCAGATTGTCGAAGCATTTCATCGACCGTTAATACGCTGGCGTCCTGTTCGAGTCTTTTCGAATCAACGGGCTTACTCACCGCGGCCCCTCTTTTGTTGGCTACGATCGAATCCATGGAAAGTGATTCGTTGGCTTCAACCGAAATAGGAATCGCATTGCTGTAGACCGTTCGAAAAGAACCCTTGATGGGATCGAAAAACGAAAAAGGAATCGGTGGAATCTCAGTAACGTCCGCGTTTGTTGGCCGGATAGACGTTGCGAATGCTTTGGCGTCGTCTTGGACGAAACCAGCCAATGCTTTGTCTTCAACTTTGAAATCCTGAACCAACTCGGGAAGCGTCGCTAACGGTGGTGGTTCGACCAGTTCCATCGGCCCGTCACCCTTAATGAAAATACGCAGCCCAATCGATTCGCCAACTTTGAGCGTTTTTTTATCGGCCTCGACCAACAGGTTGTACTTCCCAACCGCACCTCGATAGTCGGCCGGTCTTCCTTTAGTTGGCACATCTACAATTTGGATTGCCGGCGCAGTTGCTTCTACTGAGATCGGACGTGAAGCCTGAATGCGGCTCGTGCCACCCATCATTTCTTCAATCAGCGACGGGCCGAAAATGCTTCCACCGAACGAGGATCGAGGTCGACCGATCTTTGTTGGATAGTCGACGACGATTCGAACGTTGCCCGGATCAATCTGCCCCGGTCGCTTGGGATACATAGTGCTTTCGATTTCGTACAACAAATAGGCACGCGAGACACCTTCACTGTCCTTTCGCAACACGTCTTGGCCGGCCGGTCGTTTTCGTTCTGCAGCGAGTTCATTCAGGCGCTCGCCAAAAATACCCCATTCCGTCTGAGCACGATTAAACAACTGCCACATTTGCTGTTCATCGAGTTGAATGCGCTGTTTACGATCGGCATATCCACGCAACCAAATCTTCAATTTCAATTTAACGGCTTCGCCCACATACGCTTGATTTCTTTCGCTCTCCAGTTCGACGAAGAGAAGATCTCCCGTTTCACTTTTCGAAACGACAAACGTATGCGCTCGCGTCGAAAGATCCTTGCCATCCACATTGACGTCTACCGGCGGCAGCGTGAACGTACCGACACGCTTGGGCGTTACGATGTAGTTGTAGGTCAGCGTGCTAGAAGAAGATCGTCGTCCGTTGATGATGCGGATACTCGAACTGCGTGACGGTGATCCCGCGGATGTAATTTCCAACCCGTCGACTTTTGGAGGCTCGGGCGGAACCAGATCGTTTATCCCGTTTCCGGATGCTGCGATCTTGATTTGAAAGACGATTCGAGAATCAACGAACGCTTCCTTTGTTGAGATACCCGAGCCAATTTGCTGAGCCGTCACCGTAGTGCTGAAGGCGAAGAACAACAAAACCCAAGCCAGAGAATGACCTAGGCCACGGATACGCGCTGGCCCGTGGTTCTTCAGCAGAAATTCGGCGAATTCCATTACCAGTCTTTCTCCACGTTGACTCGACGCGGCCGCATACGTCGAAGTTTTTCGATGCGGTTTCGTAGCTCGCGATCACGTACGGCTTGCAACAACTTTCGAGCTTCTTGCATTGTCATCGGCGGACCCTCCTTGCCTTCCGATCCTGGCTCCGCCGCTTCACCTTGTTCGTTGATCGCCTCGAGTTCCCCATCCTTGGGCGGTTCACTACCTTCGCCCTGAGATTCATCCTCGGGCTTTTCGTTGCCTTCCTGGGAATCGCTTTGATCGCCCTGCTGCTCTTGCTCTCCGTCGGAACTCTGAGGTTCAGATTCGTTCTGCTTACTTTCGTCTTGTCCTTCCGATTTTTCTTGATTCTCTTCGCCGTTCTCGTTCTGCGATTCGTTGTTTTCCTGCTGTTCTGAATCCTGCTCTTGCTGATCGCCGTTGTTTTGGTCTTCCTTTTCCTCCTGAGCGTCGTCGTTTTGCTCCTCGGATTGTTTTTGCTCTGATTCGCTTTCGCTGCCTTCTTGTTGTTCTTCGTTTTCCTGTGATTGATCTTGCTGTGGCTGTTGCTCTTGTTGTTTCTGCAACTGCTGTTTCAGTCGATGAGCCAACTCGATATTCGCGCGAGCATCTTCGTCTTTGCGATTCGCTGTGAGTGCTCCCCGATAATGATCGATGGCCGTTGCCAAACTCGACATCGCCGCTTGGGGATCCGCCTGCATGCGTTGCAGAGCTTCGGCGTAATACGTATTTCCAATATTGTATCTAGCTTGGCCCGCGATCGTGCGGTCCGTCGATTCAGCAGCCTGTGCAAATGCACTTCGCGCCGATTCGATATCGCCCACGTTGTAGTGCGCGATGCCCATGTTGTAGTTCACCCGTGGGTCGGAAAATCCAAGCGATTGGGCGGAGGAAAACCTCTCGATCGCCGTCGCAGCGTCGCCTTGGGTAAGGGCCGTCTGCCCCTGCTGGACCAACGTGGCCGCTGATTCGTCCGCCAACCCTGTGTCAGCCGAAAAAACGATCGCAAACACTACAATGACGGCTGCTGTGCTTGCTATTCGGGAGGAATGCCCCGCGACGTGGTTCTCTGTATCGGACACACGGTCTTTTACTTTGATAAGCTTTCGTATTGCCCCAAGCAAAATGTCAGCCAACAACATGAGCAAAGCAAATCCCAAAAACCACTGATAACGTGGAACGTAGCTATTCACTCGCGCCGATTCGAAATCCTGTTGTTCGATGTTGGCAATGAACTGGTGATACACCGCGTCCATATCGACATGCTTCGTGCCGGCAGGAATGTACGCCCCATCGGTCGTGAGTGCGATCTGCTCGAGCACTGAATCGTTCAGCTTCGAGACCACGGCCCGTCCATCGTGCTTTATGAATTGGCCGCCGCGACGCGACGAATCGGGAATCTGTGCTCCTGCACCCGCGTCGCCGATGCCGATAGTGAAAATGCGAGTACCATGCTCCAGCAGTGCTCTCTTCGCTGCCTCGATCGGTTCGCTCTCGTGGTACTCGCCGTCTGTGAATAAAACAATCGCACGATGTTCGGATGTTTTTTCCAAGAAAGCATCCGCGGCGACTTCGATGGCTTGGCCCAAATTCGAACCGCCACGATCAATGTTGTGAGGACCGATTTCGTCTAGCGCGGAAACGAAATCCCCGTAGTGATTCGTCAGCGGCATCTGTCGTTTCACGTCACCGGCAAAAAGAACGAGCCCCACGCGGTCGCCCGCCATTTGCTCGACCAAGTCTTTGATGTACTGTTTCGATCGCTCCAATCGATTTGGCGAGGTGTCTTCGGCCAACATGCTTCGACTCACGTCCAATACAAACATGACTTCGATGCCCCGCTGTGGCACATCTCGCCACACACGCCCCCAACGAATGTCAACCAAACCAACAACGATTGCCAGCAACGCGAGAGTTGAGAGCATCAGCGAAATGATCCGTATCGACCAGTTCATCGGAGCCATACGACGGAGCAGTTCGGCTGACGCAAATGAGAGACTTGCGCGATAGTGACGAACGGTGGCAAAGATGGCAATCGCCAACACAATCGCGACCCACCACAACCAATTCAGGTTTTCCAGTTGACCGTAATGCATGCCTAGGTGAACTCTCGAAGTACGGTATTTTTCAAAAGTACGGACGCACTTAGCGCGAACATGGCCCACCACGCGAACGGTGGAATCCGGGTCGCTCCGAATTGAATAGGCTGTACGGCAAGCTCACGGTAGTCGACATATTGCAGCGTTTCGACCTCCGTTTTCTCAAGCTCGTCGATCTCGCTATAAATCTCCAACAGTGACTCTGTATCCGTCGCGCGGAAGTACTGTCCGCCGGTCGTTTCCGCGATCTTCGTTAACGTTTCTTCGTCGATGTTAACGTTGTCCCATTGAATACGTGTACGACCGGAAAATGGATCGGTAAACGGCACGCGTGCTCGGCCCCGCGTACCAACGCCGATCGTGTAGACCTTGATTTCCAGCATCTTCGCCAAGTCTGCAGCCTGAAGAGGCTCAAGATCGCCAGCCGTGTTTTCGCCATCCGTTAGCAAGATGGCAATTTTGCTTTTGATTGGCTTATCTTGCTGACTGTCCAAACTCGCCAACTTTTCGACCGCCAGACCAATCGCGTCACCAATTGCAGTTCCGTCCTCGCTCCGCCGCGTAACGATTTCTGTTTGGTTTAGTTGCGACACGAGAAACGCATGGTCCAGAGTGGGCGGAGTCTGCGCATCCACCAAGCCAGCGAAGGTTACGAGTCCAACCAGGTCATTGAAACGGCCATCCAATTCTCCGTCACCCATGATGAAGCGGCCCGCGACGTCCTTGATCGCCGTCAATCGATCGACGGGCTGGTCCTGTTTTTTGAAGTCGAGCGCACGCATACTACCGCTGCGATCCACCAGTATCTGAATCGCGATACCCTCCGACGAAGTCGTTGTTTTTTCTCGTCCATCTCGCGGACCAGCTAGACACACAACCAGGAGCGAAACAGCCAACAGCATCAATGCGGGCGGTAACCACAGTAGTTTTTGCCGCCAAGTCGACCGCATCGATTCCGCAAAACTTGTCGAGCTAAACGAAACTGCTTCAGCACTCCGCGACCACCAAATGAGCACCGCCAAAAACGGTACAGCCAGCAACAACGAAAGCACCCACGGAGCGTGAAACATCACTGAACCTCCGTACTACTAGCGCGAACGAAGTTTTCCGCAATACTAAACGACTTGTCGAGCGAACCTTCTTCCGGCGTCAAATGCGCAAATTTAATCTCGTCGATGTGATGCAAGAACTTCCCCAGTGTCGCTTGCTTCGATACGTCCAAACGGTCGTCTTGTTGAGCAAGTTTTAGAAACTCATCAGTCGTTTGCTTGGTAGCTGCAATGGAATAGCGGCGTTCAATATAAGACCGGAGCAGATCAGCAACCTTAGGTGAAATCGCTCTTACGTCGTTGCGATGGTATTCTTCCGAGTTCCGCAGTTGTTCGAGCTGAAGCATTGCAAACTGACTGTCTGTCAGCGATTGCTTTCGATAGAACGACCAACAAACGAACCCCAAAACTGCCGCGATCGACAGCCCGGAAACGGCCCAGAGAACCCACGCATTAGCGCCCGGCTTCTCCGCTGTTATCTCGATCGGCTTTTTGAAGTCACGAAACTTAAAAGGGTCGGCATTGGCCTCAACTGAACTATTGATGGACACAGTCAATGGCTCTGTTGCGATCGTTTCTCCATCAACAGAAACTAAAACGGAAGGAATTTCGAACTCTCCGCTTTGCAGACTCTCGAGTTGAAAATGCCGCGTCCAACTTCGAGCGTTTCCAACTGGCACATCAAACCAATCTTTGTGCGACAAGACCTCGAACGGCCCCAGCGTTGTGGGCACATCGGGGAATACGACGTTGGCATTTTCTTCCGCTGAAATCGCGATGGTAACCCAAAATGGATCAGCAACTTTCGGAGGTTCGTCACCCAACGTCGCGCGAATCTGCGCGGCGTCAAGTTGTTGTGGAAGAAGCGTGAAGAGTACCAAGCATGTCAGCAGCAATACTGAATACCCTAGGCTACGCCGATAGTACGGACCTCGGCCGAACACTTGTTGAAAGGTGCGAGGCGTGCTGCTTAATCGGTTTGTAAATTGGAAAACGTTCATTTGGACCGAGCTCTATTGGCCAGTCTTTCACGCCGCCTGAAAAATTCAACCAATGGGTCGACAACATCTTCGCCCGTGGTCACGTGCACCGGTTCGATTTTCAATCGTCGAAATACATTATTGCGTGCCTCGACGCGACTTTGCGCTAATTCCTCGTAGGCTTGCCGGTTTTTCCGACTCGCTGTATCTAACAATACTGTCTTTCCCGTTTCAGCATCTCGTAAGCGAATAAGCCCAACGTTTGTCATCTTAAGTTCTCGCTGATCAGAAACAACGATCGGAATGACGTCGTGTTTCTGCGCCGCAACACGAAGTGCTCGATCGTAGCCTTGCGCGATGAAATCGCTGATGATGAACACGACACTTCGACGTTTTGCCGAACGGCCCAGATGCTCGAACGCTGACTTCAAATCCGTGCCGCGCCCGATCGGCTGCATGAAAAGGATCTCACGGATCAATCGCAAGCCGTGACGCTTGCCTTTGTTTGGCGGGATGTACTTTTCGATTCCGTCGGTGAAGAGCGTCAGCCCCACACGATCGTTATTACGAATCGCAGCAAACGAAAGCAACGCGCTCAACTCTGCAACCAGTTCGCGCTTGGTTTGCTGGTTTGTACCGAGCGACTGAGAGGCGCTTAGGTCCACCAATAGCGCAACCGATAGTTCGCGTTCTTCGCGGAAGAGCTTGATGAATGGCTCACCTGCCCGCGCTGTGACGTTCCAGTCGATGGTGCGGATGTCGTCGCCAATCTGATAGGGGCGGACCTCCTCGAACTCGATACCGCGGCCTTTAAAGATCGACTGATATTGACCCGCGAGCATTTCGTCGACGATACGCGACGTGCGAAGCTCAATACGGCGGATCTTTTTGATTAGCTCTCGAGGAATCATCGTTCCGGCTCACGTAGACGCAACGAATCGGATCAATGGGCTTCGGTGCGTTGTGTTTAGAACTTACCTGATTGGCTTATTATACCGCAACGCGAGAGTAGTGCTTAGACGCAAAAAGGGCGCAAGCCGTCCGGCGCAATGCTAATGCGACGCGTCGGGAGCCTTGCGCCCTTGGGATTCAATAATCTGCTGTTACGCCACTGGGCGACGACGCTCACGAAGGCGAACGGCTTTACCTTTGCGTTCTCGCAGGAAGTAAAGCTTGGCACGTCGAACGACACTGCTGCGTTTCACTTCTACTTTCGCGATGCGTGGCGAGTGAATCGGGAACTTTCGCTCCACACCTTCACCAGCAACAATTCGGCGCACACAAAACATTTCGCGTGACCCAGCGCCGGACATGGCGATAACCGTACCCGAGAAGACTTGAATGCGTTCTTTTTGGCCTTCAAGAATTCGTGTGTGCACGTCAACCGTGTCACCGATCTCAAATTCCGGCTTGTCTTTCTTTAGGTATTCGGCCTCGACGAGGTCTAGAATTTTTGTATCCATGATCTTTTCTCGTTAAAACTTGGGACAGCCTAGCTGTCGTTTCGTGTGTCGTTGTCGTCAGACGTTCAATTCGAATCGTCCAGCAAATCGCTTCGTCGTTGTTTGGTTCGTTCCAAAGACTGTTCACTTCGCCACTGTTCGATTTTTCCGTGATCACCGCTTAGCAAAACTTCTGGCACCTCATGGCCTCGATATTCTCGAGGGCGTGTGTACTGCGGAAATTCTAGTAAGCGGTTGGCTCGTGAAAATGAATCTTCTTGACTACTACGCTCATCGCCCAAAACTCCGGGGATCAGTCTGACCAATGTGTCGATGACAATCATTGCCGCCACTTCGCCCCCGTTGAGGACAAAATCACCAACGGAAAGTTCTTCTGGCTGCAAGATGTCACTGACGCGTTGATCAAAGCCTTCGTATCGGCCGCATAGCAACATGATTCGTGGGTATTCGGAAAGTTCCTCCGCAACGCGTTGGTTTAATGTTCGACCCTGTGGGGTCAGTAAAACTGTGTGTGCCGGACGTTGGTCCAAATTCATCACGGCTTCGGCACATTCGACCACGGGTGGTGCCATCATTACCATTCCCGGTCCACCGCCAAACGGTCGGTCGTCGATGCTGTGATGTTTGTCTTTTGTCCAATCTCGAATGTTATGTACCTGAACGTCGGTCAAGCCTCGCTCGATCGCTTTGTTCAGTAAGCTCTGACTAAGGTAGCCCGGAAAAATCTCAGGAAACAAAGTCAGCACATCGAATCGCACAGTCTACTCGCTTTTCTCCTCGGCGGCCGGCTCTTCAGCTGGCTTTGCCTCTTCGGCGGGCTTCGCTTCTTCAGCTTTCGCTTCTTCGGCTGGCTTTGCCTCTTCCGCTGGAGCTGCTTCTGCGGCCGCTTCAGGTGCAGCAGCCGCTTCTTCTGTTGATGCTGCTTCAGCGCCTTCTGCTGGTGCAGCTTCGGCCGCTGGTGCAGGCTCTTCCTTCTTCGGCAATGGAATTGCTACGGGCTCGGGAGCCTGCGGCTTGATTGCCAGACGGTCAAAAGCTGCTTGCTGCTGGTCGAGGTGACTGCCGTTGGTGCCGTACTTTTTGATAAGCGTTGCACAGCGAAGCGACGGCTGCGCACCGACGCTAATCCAGTAATCAATGCGATCGGACTTGAGCACAGCACGTGCGTCTTTTTCCTTACACATTGGATCGTAGTAGCCAAGCTCCTCGATCACACGTCCTTCGCGCGGGGATCGTCGATCCATTGCGCAAATACGGAAGAAAGGTCGATGCTTTCGACCTAGCTTTTTCATTCGAATCCTAACTGACACGTTGGGTAACTCCTAAAACGGGAATGGTAATACTGTGTTTGGGTTAATTGGTAGTTTTGACTCATGCCTAATTGAGTCGAGCGTGTTTCGTTATTTGCCTTTTCGCTTTTTCTTGCGAAGCTCTTTTTCACGTTTCTTTCGCAACTTGGCTTTCTCTTGTGGCGAAAGACGTTTTCCGGTGCTTTGTTTTTGCTTATTGAACTTACTGCCAGGGTCCATCATGCCACCCTTTTGCAGTTCGTTGATCATTTTCATTCGATCACCCATGCCTTTGCCAGACATGCCCTTCATGATCGACGCCATGCCATCGAATTGCTTGAGTAAATCGTTGACTTCCGTGTGCTGCGTGCCAGATCCAGCCGCTATGCGTTGTCGGCGACTGGCATCGATCTTACTGGGCACGCGCCGTTCGTCCGGAGTCATTGCATCAATGATGCCGAACAATCGCTTCGTATCCTTTTCCATGTCCACGCCGGACATCATTTTGTTCAGGTCACCCATGCCGGGCATCAGCCCCATCATTTTTTGCATGAGCCCAGGCTTCGCCATTTGCTGAAGCTGCTTGCGGAAATCCTCGAGCGTGAATTCGCCTTTGCGAAGTCGCTCTTCCGCTTTAGCCATCTCGTCTTGATCGAACTCGGACTGCGCGGTCCGCACGATCTCCATGACGTCGCCCATGCCAAGGATACGACCAGCCATACCCTCTGGGCGAAATGGCTCGAGCGATTCAAGTTGCTCGCCGGTACCGATGAACTTAATTGGTACCTGTGTGACATGCTTGACCGAAAGGATCGCACCGCCACGTGCGTCGCCATCGAGCTTGGTCAGAATTACGCCGTCAAGTTCGAGAGCCTCGTTAAACGCTTTCGCACTGTTAACCGCATCCTGGCCCGTCATCCCATCGACGACCAAGTAAGCTTGATCAGGGCCAACCTCGCGATCGATTTTCGAGAGCTGCTTCATCAGCTCTTCATCGATTGCCAATCGTCCGGCGGTATCGAGGATGATCAGATTGACGTCTTCGTTCTTCGCATGCTTTACCGCATTGCGACAGACTTTGACGGGATCTTGCTCGCCTTCTTCCGAGTAAACAGGTACACCGACTTGTTCGCCGAGCACGTGCAACTGTTTGATGGCCGCAGGCCGTTGCAAGTCAGCCGCGACGAGCATCGGCTTCACACCGCCCTTTTTAAGAAGCCGCGCCAGCTTGCCGCATGTTGTCGTCTTACCAGAACCCTGCAAACCGCAGAGCATCAGAATCGTCGTGCGATCCTTCGTCATTGGAATCGCGTTGTCGACCGGCCCCATCACTTCGACGAGCTGGTCATGCACGATGCCAACGAGTTGCTCGCCCGGGTCCAGCGACGCTAGGACTTTTTGACCTAGAGCTTTTTCCGTCACGTGCGACATGAAGTCTTTGACGACCGAAATACTTACGTCAGCATCCAGCAACGACTGCTCAACGAGCTTCAGCCCGTCGCGCATATTGCTCTCAGTCATCTTGCCCTTGCCGCGCAATGACTTAAAAGCCGATGTCAGACCGTCTTGTAGAGACTCAAACATTCAATTTGAGAACTTCGATTCCTGTGTTTTAGTGGGCGCATACCGGGCCCGGCCGCTCATGGCGAATCCCGAATTCTAGCGGAATTGGGGGGAAGTTGTAAACGTCCCCAAACCTGTCACCGCCGCGGGAAAACCTGATGGCTGCAAGGAACGCTCACTCACCACGGCATTAATCCCTTGGACCTGAAAATAGCCGATTCTGCTGGAAATCGAAGCCTCCTGACGGCCCACAGGTGGTCGGTCAAACCGACGCCTCGTCCGCGTGGCTTTTGCAATCGGCACGACCGGTAAGAAGCCGACTTCACGTTCGCCGACTCCCTGCTTTGTCGCAAAACGGCGTCCGACGTTAGCTGCTAGTTCCCGCAATCTTTCGCTTGCGTCACGAAAACAGCGACAAGGATAGAACGAACGAATAATTGGTGATGTAAATTAGAACGGGTAACCGAGTTGCCCGTCTTTTCGCAACCAAACAAAGACCCGAAGATGAATTATCGTCAACGCTGCGGCGCAGGACTGATCGTTTTGTCATGCGTGCTTTGGGGCTTCATTTTCTTACTGCCGTGGTCTGGCCTTACTGCGTGGTACCAAGTTGCAAGCGGTGCAGTTCTGTACGTCCTGAACTACGTGTGCTTCATTGCTGGCGTTTGGTTGTTAGGCAAAGATCTGTGGCAAGGCTTCAAAGCAGCGGTCAAAAAGTTTTTCACACGCAGCGAAGTCGATGAGAGTAATTAGCGTGATGTGCTTGCGAACGAACCTGCGTGGCCAGGAATTCGAAAGCAGCAGAAAAGAGAATCACACCAAACCACGATGTTCTTCCTTCGTCTCTAAAAGACACCCAGCGCCACCAACGAGTATCGAACAACCAAGCCAGCAACAACGACGCTTACCATGCTCATCAGTTTGATGAGAATGTTTAGGCTGGGGCCGCTGGTATCTTTGAACGGATCACCCACGGTATCTCCAACTACCGCCGCTTTGTGCGATTCACTGCCCTTGCCTCCGTGGTGATCCGCTTCGATATATTTCTTAGCGTTGTCCCACGAACCACCACTGTTCGACATGAATACCGCTAGGCAGAATCCGCTGGTCAAGCAACCAGTCAATAGCCCCAGCACGCCGGCAACTCCCAACAGCAAGCCGACCGCGATCGGCATAAACAGCCCCAACAGACTGGGAAGAATCATTTCTCGCTGGGCGGCGATCGTACTAATCGCCACCGGCCTTTCGTAATCCGGCTTCACGCTGCCGTCCAAGATGCCTGGGTTTTCTCGAAATTGTCGACGGACTTCGATGACCATTCCTTGCGCTGCACGACCCACCGACTTCATCGTCATCGCACAAAACAGAAAAGCACTCATTGCGCCAAGAAACACGCCCACCAGCACGCGTGGGTTCATCAACGTTGCGTCATAGAAGTAAAGAAAATCTCTCAGATTCGCATCGCGGACCGCAACGACGGATGATCCAGTGGCTGCCAGAGTTCCGTACCCCGATTCATTGGGCGCGGACAAGCTCACGCCGCTGAGCAGGTCTTTCTCTCGCCAAGCTAGTTTGGTTTCCGTCGTCGCACCAACGGATGGAAGAACCATGAAGACCGTGGAATTGTCGGTTGTTTTTTCGATCAACAGATCATTCGTCAGCTTGTAAACGCCTTCCGCCTCGATAACTTGCGCAGTGTCGTCACCCCATCGCTCGAATCCATCACGGACACCTTCAACGTATGCAGCAAGCAACGCCAACGCCGTCAGTGCAGCCGAGCCGATCGCGAACCCTTTGCCCGTTGCTGCTGTTGTATTTCCAAGGCTATCCAACGCGTCGGTGCGATCACGGACGATGGATTCTAGACCGGCCATTTCGGCGTTTCCACCAGCGTTGTCAGCGATCGGCCCGTATGCGTCAGTGGCCAGCGTGATACCCAACGTGCTAAGCATGCCGACTGCGGCGATACCAACCCCGTATAGTCCTAGCGAGAAATAACTGACGTCGTAAAAGTTAAATCCGTTCGCACAGCCAAACGCCCCCAACATCGACAGACAAACGATCACGACCGGCACCCAAGTACTGAGCATGCCATCGGCGACGCCACCGATGATAATTGTGGCCGAACCAGTTTCCGCTTGCTTGGCTAACTTCTGCGTCGGCGAGTATTCGTCGCTGGTAGAGTATTCCGTCCACTTGCCAATTGCCCAACCGGCGGCCAAGCCGATGATGATGCTGACTGCGATCCCGGGAAGAAAACCTAGAAAAACAGTACCGTCGACTTTTGGCATCAGCCAGCTCGCAAGTAGAACTGCAGCAACAGAAACTAACAGCGCCGAACGGTTGATGCCTTTGGCCAATGCGTCCAACAGCGCCTTTTGTGAAAGTTGCTCGTCCGTCTTCACAGCGTAGATGCCGACGATCGAAAGCAAAATACCTACGCCTGCAATCGCAAGTGGCAACAACAACGCGTTCAGCTGTGCCTGCTCCGTCGTAAATCCTTCGGGCAGCAATGCAGTGGAACTAAACGCTGCGACGCCCAACGCCGACGCGGCCAAGATTGATCCACAATAGGATTCGTACAGGTCGGCTCCCATCCCGGCGACATCGCCCACATTGTCGCCAACGTTATCCGCGATTGTCGCTGGGTTACGCGGCGAGTCTTCCTTCATGCTCTGCTCGACTTTGCCAACGAGGTCAGCGCCGACATCCGCTGCTTTCGTGAAAATACCGCCACCAACGCGTGCGAACAAAGCTTGTGCACTGGCTCCCATTCCAAACGAAAGCATCACAACGGAAATCTGTTGCAGGCTCATTGCTGACTCTGCTCCGCCAAACATCGGCAATAGCCAGTACAGAATGGCGAACCACAAACAGATGTAGATCAGCCCCAGACCTACAACGGTCAGGCCCATTACCGCGCCGCTGCGAAAAGCGACTTGCAGACCATCATTCAGCGACTTCTGCGCCCCGGCGGCCGTTCGACTGCTCGCTTGCGTGGCGGTCTTCATTCCAAACCAACCAGCCAGCCCACTAAAAAACCCGCCCATCAAGAACGCAACCGGCACAAAAACACTTTGCACGTTCAATACGAACGCAGCAAATGCCAGCAAAACAGCAATAACCGCGAACACAATCGCGACCCACTTGTACTGCTGTTTTAAGTAAGTGTCTGCACCTTGCCGAACACTCTCAGCGATTTCTCGCATCAAGTCAGTGCCTTCGTCGGCAGCCATCATCTCGTTGTAGAATTTTTTGGCCCAGTACAAAGCCGCGATAGAAGATAGTGTTGCAACAAGCCAGACCGCCAAAGCCATGATGCTATCCTAAAAATTCAGAGCTGAGTGATAAACCAGTGCATCAATTGGTCGTTGAAAAGGCCCACGTATGGACACTAGCCAACCGTCGGCATTATGGGCCGATGACCCAAATCGCTATATAGGAGTTTGGCTTCCAGCCCTGGAACTCTGCCACACGATCACCACGCTTGGGCACTAATCGGCAACAGTTCTTGTACTTTTTTCTGCCATCGATCCGGCTAAGCTATGCATTGCGGAATTTGACGTGACAAAACTCGAATCAATGCTAGTGAACGCCCATGCAAATGCCACTACGACTCGCGATTGCTTTTGCTCTATCCCTCAGTTGTTTCGACGCGGCGAACGCCAGATCACTGGATATTTACTGGATCGACGTTGAAGGTGGCGCCGCGACACTAATCGTCACTCCAACTGGTGAATCCATCTTGATCGATAGCGGCAATCCGGGCCAACGCGACCCTCAACGCATCGTCAAAGTCGCAACCAAAGAGGCAGGCCTTCGACGAATCGACCACCTGGTGACCACGCACTACCACCGTGATCACTTCGGCGGTGCCTCGACGCTCGCGAAGCTAATGCCCATCGGTATCGTTTACGATAACGGCGAATTCGACGGAATGCCAAACGACCCCGGCGATGACTACTGGAAGTTCCCCGCTGCGGAACGCCGCATCATCAACCCCGGTGACGCGATTGAACTCAAGCAATCTAGCGACCACTCACTGAAACTTCGTTGTCTCGGAACGCGCCGCGAGTTCATTGCTGCAGATTCAGACGCATCCGACAATGCAAACATGTGCGGCACCCATCGTGCGAAAGATCGCGATGGTTCGGACAACGCGAACAGTGTAGCGTTGCTCTTGGAATACAACGGCTTTCGATTTTTGGACAACGGTGATCTCACGTGGAACCAAGAATACAAACTCGTCTGCCCTAAAAACCTAGTCGGCGAAGTGGACGTCTATCAGGTTACTCACCACGGGCTCGACTCCAGCAACAACCCTGTCGTATTGAATACGGTAAAGCCCACTGTCAGCGTCATGAACAACGGCGTGACGAAAGGTTGCTTGCCAGAAGTCGTCGCGAATTTAAAAGCCTGCAAGTCCATCGAGGCGATGTATCAAGTCCACAAAAACTTGCGTCCGGATGGCAGCGTTAACAACGCACCCGATGAATACATCGCGAACGTAAAAGAGGAATGTGAGGCGAACTTCATCAAACTCTCCGTCGATGAATCGGGTGAAGAGTACACAGTCAGCATTCCAGCGAACGAGCATACGAGGACTTTTAAAACGAAACAGCGTGTCGAAGACGTCGGATCATTGCCAGCAACGCAAGACAAGGAAGAGTCAAAATCACGAAGCCCGTAGGTTCAGGAATGTTTTCGATGTCTCGTGCGGTCATCGGCTCTTGTTGATCAGACAAAACCAAAAAGTCATAGCAACCGATCATCGCCGACTAGTTCGACATCGGGATCCCGCGTCCGCGCATCCACTCGGCAAGTCTGCCAGGCCAACTATTCGCGGCTGCGGAACTTTGAGCTAAGCCCAAACCGTGCTTGCCTTTTTCGTAGATGTGCAATTCGGCTGGCACACCTGCTTTGACTAATCCCGCGTAAAACTGAACGCTGTTTTGGGGCGGCACGGCTTTGTCGGCGTTCGTATGGAACAAGAAAGTCGGAGGCGTGTTTTTCGTAATGTGTTTGTAGGTCGACATCTTATTGACCATTTCCGGATCGGGAGATTCGCCCAGCAAATTGTTTTGTGAACCTTTGTGCGTGTGAGGCTCGCCCATTGCTATTACGGGATAACAAAGAATCATGAAGTCCGGACGACAGCTGACTTTTTCAATCGGGTCTTCGGATTCCGGATCCCCCGACGTGAAATGAGTTCCGAGCGTCGAGGCAAGATGTCCTCCTGCGGAAAAACCAATTACGCCGATCCGGTCTTCGATCAGATTCCATTCGTCCGCGTTCGCCCGAATCGTGCGCAAAGCTCGACGCGCGTCCAAAATTGGTGCAGGGAATCCGTAGCCTTTTCCGGCGTGGCGATAGTCCAAGATGAAGGCCGTAATGCCGACCGAATTAAACCATCTCGCGATTTCGTCACCCTCGTGCCCCATAGCCAAACCACCATAGCCTCCCCCCGGACAAATCAGAACCGCTGGACGCGGGCTGGTCGATTGCACTTTCCACATGGCCATCGAAGGGCGATCTTTCGACTCTTCGCCGACTGCGCCGGGTGCTTGTCCGTCGGGCCAAAGCATCAACCATTCACCTTGCGCGTGACAATGACCGACGGAGATAAAAAGGAGAAAACTAGATAGCGTGATTCGTGACAACACGGGGGCCACCTCAAAGAGCGATTGGATCGAGTCAGGTCGCACTTTTGTAGGCGAGAATCCGCAAGAACGCGAATCTGCGTGCCGACCGTTTAACAATTCGTTTCGTAGCGTTGACCGCAGCCACGACAGATTGGCCCAAACGAACGAGCTCGGCACTATTGGGCCGATTGTCTGGAGCCCGCTTCTTCCAAGATCTACGAGTACAACGCCTCGATGGTGTCGGCGTAATTCGCTTCGATGACTTTGCGACGGAGAGAAAGTTTCGCAGTAACTTCGCCCGCTTCCATCGAAAAAGGCTGCGGCAGTAATGCAAACTTTACGATCTGTTCGTGCTTGCCGCAATCCGCGAGCCGCTGTGCTATCCGCTCGGCAATGAGCGCATTCACTTTTTCGTCTTCTAAGTCAATCGCTTCCATTTGAAGATGAGTCTGAATCGACACGGCATCCGGGACGATCAAAGCAATGAGGTAGCGACGATCATCGCCGACCACCAACGACTGAGCGATAAACGTATCTTCGCCGAGAAGCGCTTCGAGGAAGCTTGGCGAAATGTTCTTACCGGTCGCCGTGACAATTAGTTCTTTCTTGCGACCCGTGACATAGAGAAAACCGTCTTCGCCCAACCGTCCCCAGTCACCGGTGTGGAGCCAACCGTCCTTGAGAATCGCATCCGTCGCGGACGGGTTCTCAAAATAGCCCAGCATGACGTGCGGGCCCTTTGTCAGAATCTCGCCATCATCTGCGATCTTCACTTCGACACCAGGAATAGGCTTTCCAGATGCTCCCGAGCGATTGTTTTCTAGGCTCGAAACCGAAATCACCGGCGACGATTCGGTCAACCCGTAACCTTGCAACAACGGCGTGCCCTGCTCGGTGAAGTAGTGAAACAGATCCTCGGACATCGCAGCTCCGCCACTACACAACAAACGTAGGCGCCCACCAAGCAGCCCTTTGATCGCGCCGGGCGTATCGGCCTTTCCCATTTTTTCTAGCGTGCGACGCAGCAATGCGAAGAAATATGGCACGCCATTCATAATCGTCGGTTGAATCAGCTGCGCGTCGGGCACGATCGTTTCACGAGACTCGGCCAACGCCAGTTCCAAGCCACAAACAAGCCACCCGTAGAGATCACAGGTACGAGCAAAAATGTGGCTCAGTGGCAGAAACGTCAGACGCAAATCGGTGTCGAACTGCTGCAAGGCTGCGCTCGTATTGACTGCGTTGCTGGCGAGATTGCTTTGCGTCAGCATGACGCCTTTGGGTTCACCGGTGGTTCCGGAGGTGTACAAAATCGTTGCCACCGATTCGGGAGTCACACGTTCCGCCGCAGTACTTTCCAACTCAATCGCTGCGGTAACATCTTCGTCACCAGCAAAATCCTTCAACAAAATGCACCGGTCTTGGGGAAACGTGTCTTCGCAAGCCAAGACTTTTTCGAACAGTACTTCGTTTGAAATTAGAAGCAGCTTTGAGTGACTAAGAGTTGCTTGTTCGTTCGCTTGCCTGCCTGAGAGAGTCGAATGAATCGGAACATGTGTGGCCCCGATTAGTTGAAGTGAGAAATCGACCAAAATCCATTCGTATCGGTTCTCGGCAAACATCGCAACGCAATCGCCTGGTTGGATTCCGCGTCGAAGGAAGGAAGCCATGTAGCGACGTACATCCTGCTGCAACTCCGTCCACGTGACGCCAACGAATTCACCATCACGTTTAATGTGGATCGCCGTTTTATCGGCGTTTGCAGCGAATTGATTGAGTAGCAGCTTCGGAATAGTGTCCATTCAAATCCTCCTTAACCGCGACGTGCAACGAAGTTACAAATACATGCCCACGAATCCATCCGCATCATCGCTCGCGGCCTGGATTTTTTCGATACGTTCTTTGGCTTGTTCGAGGTCGCCAGCTTGGATGTAGCGATCAAAATCAATGGCAACGGCGCGTGGCACGGTTTGCTGGAACCACTCGACGATCGGCGACGTTAGCCATTCACAAGTTTCACCCGCCAACTCGACTTCGATATCACAACGCTTGGTTTGCGTATCGTCTGAATTCGTCAGTACGGTGCCTTGAAACTTGAAATCGATGGTGCCCCGATTAGCATCATTCGTGACATGAAACTTGCAGTTTGCGTTGTACACGAAGAAAGAGTTATGGCAGCCATGTTTTTCCATAGCTGCTTTTATGGTCTCGCAGTGCTGGCGATAGCGCGGTGACGCATCGATGGGAATATCAATGCGCCCAACACTGCGAAGAGGTAAACAGTCGAAAGTGATTTCTACCCAGCGATCCATTGCGCGGCCTGTCGTTGACTCAGAAAAAGCGGTACTTCAAAGCGTACCACTATTTCCAGCCGAGCGACAACCAACCGTCTTGCGTAGAAAGCTCGTTGAGCCGAATTCGCCCTAACTCTTTGAATCTTCCGGGCAAAACGAACCCGTTGCCTTCGATTACCGGCTTGAAGAGTTCCGAAAACTTTTGCTCCATCAACGTTTTGAAGACAACGTCGGAAGCTCGCAACTGTGCACCTTCTTTATTTGTCGGGAAGGCGACTTCAACATCACCTTGCCGCGTGAGAACAACTCCCTGCGGCATCGTCTGCATCGTGTACGTTGCGGACATCTCCATGACTTTATTGAGAACGCGTTCGCCACTCGTAAACCGGCGCCCCCGTACGGAAACCTTCAACATTTCGTTGTCAAATTCAACGGTGACAGGCTGGTTCCAATCGAACGATATCGACCACGGCTTGTCGTCTTCATCGATCTGTAGACCTTCCGGAATCTCGGCATTCAGGTCGTTCATGACGTCGACGATATGCTCGTCGGTCAATGTCATGCCGGCGAGCGCCTTTTCGGCAGTATTATTGACAGCCGATTCATGCAC
Source organism: uncultured Pirellulaceae bacterium (assembly GCA_964397295.1). GTDB lineage: Bacteria > Planctomycetota > Planctomycetia > Pirellulales > Pirellulaceae > CAYNJG01. The sequence continues at coordinate 1,857 of CAYNJG010000065.1, read as the reverse complement.
CTGAGCGACGACATCTCCATCGACACAGAAGCTTGGTGGCTGGTTGGTCGCCGCAAGTTGACTGCTATCCGCCTGCGTGGCAGAAACCGAAACGCAATGCTCTTGGGAGCTGGTTGTGATACGCTCTGGCAATAAGCCGCGCTGGTTAATCGGACCTTGGAATTGTTCCGCCAACGACTGGCGCGCACGACTCAATAGGTCTTGGGATTGCTCTTCGATCTTCTTTTCCAAACGCCTCGCAGCACGTTCAGCGGCGATAGCTTCTGTTTTCGGCTTTTGCTCGCTCGCCTTCTTCCAAGCAATCTTTTCGACAATGCGTCGCCCAAGATTGCGATCAGGCGTAATGGAATTGATTTTCGTGTTGGTTGATCCATTAGCGACCGCTGGCGATGACTCGATACGCGATGGATAAAGGAACAGTGATTTACGTGCGTGTAGGCTAGTCGCGCTTCGACTGCGAACTGTCACAGGTTTCTGCCGACCAACGGAAACCGTGTCGGTAATACCGTTAAATACAATGTCGACTTGCGCCGCATTGGGGTTCGGTTTAACGTCAGCGGTAATCTGACCATTAGTCGTTGCTGTTCCCCGGACGTGTGTCTCGAGAATCATCTCATTGACGTACATCGAATCGTGAATCGACCGGTAGAAACGCTTCGACAAGAAACTCTCTGAAATACGAAGTCGCAGGTTCGGCTGCGAGTGTGTCGATCGCAATTGTGTTGCGAGGCCTTGATCACGGTCGATTTTTACAAGCCAATCCAAGATAGCCGCGACACCGGCAGCGTTCTTCGTGGTTGGTTCTTCATTGTACTTTTCGAATGCGTCCGCCAGGGCACTGGTGTATTGGCTAATGCTGCGTTTTCCACCATCGGTTTCGGAAAGCTTACCGATAAAGCTGTACTTCTGCAGAGCCTCGCGAGTTCGAACGAACGCAGGGAATTCTAAGCCGGGGTAGCCATTCAAAAACTTGCGCTGCACATCATCGAGCAGCTTCCAGTCTGGCGTATCACTTTGAAGCTGTGTTTCGAGATCGTTCCAGTTCAAGAACGCCTTCCAACCTTGCTGCGTGTCATTGCCACCCTGCGATAGAAAAGAACTCAATGCATTCTTGGCATCCACGAGTTCATACTTCGCGTCCCGCACTGCTTGATCGGTAAACGGCGACTGAAAGGGAACCGAAGCTCGCAGCTGCGCCGCCCAACGTAATGCCATTGGTACTTGTGCTTGATTAGCCAAGTTTGAAAGCGCGTTTCGCGTGGAGCGAAAAGGGCCTTCACTCAGACCGGGCGCGTTGCTGTTGTATCGGCCAAGTACAGAAGCCAAAAACCGTCGGTCCAAGGAGGGAGCCGTCAGTGCTTCTCGCAATTGGGGCGTCTGAAGATATTGTTGCCAAACAACGCCCTCCGACGACTGAGCGAGCCAGTTATCTTGCCGATCGAGTGCTGAATATAGTTGTGTAGTTTCATCTCCGCTCGCGAATCCAACGCTAACGCAAACAATTGCGAGCCCTAAAGCTCTTTGGACACGGCCCATTTGGGACTCCTATGCCAAAACCCTGGCAAGCGTCACTGCTTTCTGCAGCTAATCCACGCCTACCCAGTCGCCGAGTGGAGAGATAATAAAACGAAAAGTCGATTTACTCAACCAGACCTACGCAAGCTACCTGGGACACCAAAATACGCAGCAGATTTTCCTTACTGCAAGTATCACTGGTAGCTCTTGCTCATTTCTCCGTCACTCGGTTCGCCATCCCTGCCGCGTTGTGAAAGTACCTCATTGCGAGCCACTTGCAAGGATCACCTGATCGGAAAACTTCCCCACCGAAACCGCACAACCCGCACACTTACCCTGGAC
>CAYNJG010000064.1:0-32195 GCA_964397295.1 uncultured Pirellulaceae bacterium | reverse complement strand
AGATTACCGCCGTTCATTGCCCAAGGACGAACCATTCTATTTAGCGGCCTAACGTTCGGGTTAACCGGGACCGAACGAAAGGGTTTGTGTACAAGAAAGACTGTTTTGAGGTCTCCGGTTCAACCCATTGTTCTGTCACGTTTCGGCCGGTTGGGGTGAGTATCAATTCATTGAGTTTGAGCTGTTGTTGATTCGTCGTACCGTAGCAAAGTCTTGTCGAGCGTCGTCCAACTGGCCGAGTCTTTTTCGCAATCGCCCACGGTTGACGTATGCCTCAGCGTAGTCGGGCTGCAACTTAATGACGCGATCCAAGTCGTCGATGGCCAAATCGTATTGCCCTAAGCGTTCGCGTGCGCATGACCGATTGAAATACGCGAGAGCACGGTTCGCATCGATCTGTATTGCCGTCGTGAAATCCGCAATCGCTTCGTTCTCGTTTCCAATCTGAGCGTTCGCCACACCGCGACAAATATATGTTTCGACTTGAACAGAGTCCAATGTGAACTCAGTAAACTTGGCAACCGCGGAGTTAAACACTCTAAGTGCACTCTGTACGTTACCTTCCCGCCGCATGCTTTCTCCGTCGACAACGATTGGCCATGTAGGATCGTCGAACGATTTGTGATTGAGCGGAGTCATTAATGAAGCGAGTATTAGGCTGAGTGACAGAACTATTTAGTTGAGCCTGGTTCGAGCCGGGCTAAAGGGTATTTTCTCAGAATATCACCTGGCCGGTCAAGGCTCTTTACGTTTATCACTGATAACCGTAGGCTTCGTATACATCGGCCTCACCGTGTGATCCCATGTTTATCACAAGTTAGAACCTAGGTTTATCACCAGTTCAGGCCGGACTTCTCACGTTTATCACTCGGTAGCTGGAGGCTCGAAGCATGACGCTGGCCGTTTACGAAAAGGAAGTTAGGGCGCACGAGAGGATTGGGGAGAATGACCGGATTTGGTTCCCTAGGTGGTTTCGGAGGTATGCGATCTCGTTTCCTCGTGGGCTCTCGGACGATCTGCCAATTACGCGCAATGGTGTCGTCAAGTTTTCCCAAGGCCTAAGAGATCGTGGGGCTCCGGCGTGGCAGCGATGGCAAGCTGTTCGTGCAATTGCCTTCTATCGCAACGTGGTTTTGGATCGAACCGAGCCAGACCTTTCCGACATTGTCAGTACGCTGGCGGGAGCCGGACGTAAGGAAAGGAATATTGGGCTTGAGGAACCGCCAACCAAGGAGGAACTGGAACAGCTACGCGGCAACATCAACAGCAATGAGCCCTCGTTCGTTCAGGCCATGCGAAGTGAGTTGCGGGTACTCCACTATTCCATGTCTACGGAACGCGCCTATGTTCCGTGGGTTAAACGATTCAGTAGCTACGTCGGATCGACGGACCTTGAGCAATTCAGCGAGTTGGAAATTGGAGCCTACCTGACTTCGCTGGCTGTCGATGGAAACGTATCGGCAAGCACGCAAAACCAAGCTCAGTCGAGTTTGATCTTCTTCTATCACTGCGTGCTAGGCAAACAACTCGGCTTCATCGACGCGAGTCGTGTGAAAAAGCCTGAGTCGATTCCGGTTTGGTTCAGTCGAGAAGAGATTGCTCGGATGTTGGAGTACATCAGCGGTGTGCCTCGATTGATGTTCTTGTTGATGTATGGGGCTGGTCTTCGGCACAACGAATGCCGTCGGTTGCGAATCAAAGATGCGTGTTTTGACCAGAAGCATATTGTCGTGCGTAATGGCAAAGGCGATAAGGATCGAATTACGTTTCTACCGGAGCAAGCCGTCGAAAGTTTGAAGGCGCAGATCGAAGAAGCGAAACGTTTACATCGAATCGATCTCGAGGAAGGATTCGAGCAGGTCTATTTGCCAAATGCGCTCGCAAAGAAGTACCCAAATGCTTGCAAGGAGGCTGCTTGGAAATGGGTTTTTCCTGCACATCGGCGTTGCCTCGACAAGCGAACCGGCCAGACTTGGCGACATCACGTTAGCGAGGAACATTTTAGGGGTGCATTCAAAAGAGCAATGCGTCATGCGGGGATCGACAAGAACGGTGTTCCGCATTCACTTCGGCACAGTTTTGCAACACACTTGGTGGAATCTGGAACCGATGTCCAAACGATCCAGAAGCTTATGGGACACAAAGACATCGAGACCACGATGCGCTACATCCACGTACAACCGACACTTGGGGTCCACGTGCAGAGTCCCGTGGATACGCTTGGGACGGGGAACGGTTAAAGAGGACGCAACTCATTTATTGGCTTTCTTCTTCGGTCTACCACGAGAACCTAAAGTATGCTGGAGCTTAAGTCTGGCAGCGTTTCCGCCAGCACTCAGAATCAAGCCTTCTCGGCAATTCTTTTTCTCTATCGAATCGTCTTTCAGGTCGAAATCAAGGTCGATGCTGTTCGAGCAACGAAACCCGCGAGACTGCCGGTTGTGCTCAGCCCCAATGAAATCCGTCGACTGCTTCAAGAGCTGCCGCTTGGCCCGGTTCGGATTATGGCTGGCCTGATGTACGGAGCTGGCGAAAGATGGAGGTTTGTCGGCTGCGAACCAAAGATATGGATTTCGACCGTAAGCAGATCATCATTCGCAATGGGAAGGGCGACAAAGACCGCGCGGTTCCACTGCCTGGCCGAAGCACTTGAGAGGCAGGTACTGGTTGTCGAGGATCTGCATCGCGATGACTTGGATGTCGGCGCCGGGTTCGTATGGCTGCCCGATGCTCTGGCGAGAAAGTACCCACAAGCAGCTCGGCTGCTGGAATGGCAATACCTATTTCCAGCGAACAAGCTAAGCAATGAAACGCGACCTGTCTAGGAATTAAGCTTGAAAGTCGAAGCCAATGAAGATGGAGTTTTTCAGGAGAAGAACATGCCGGTGGTACGGCGGCATCATATTCACGATAGCTCGGTGCATAAGGCCGTAGCGAAAGCAGTTAAGAAAGCCGGAATTCGAAAGAAGGCGACCTGCCATTCGTTGCGGCATAGCTTTGCGACGCACATGCTTGAAGATGGCGCCGACATTCGTACGGTGCAGGAGTTGCTCGGTCATTCAGATGTCAGCACAACGATGATTTATACCCACGTAAGCACGGTAGGAGCGACGGGAACCGTAAGTCCGCTCGATCGATTGCATATCGAACTGGGAGAATTGGGGTTAGCTGGACAAACTTATCAATGAAAGTTTCGACTTTTACCGCCGAGGTAATATGACCGCGGAATTGACAGAGAGGGATTCGATCTATGCGATTGCATTCTGCACTCGGTCACATCGCTCAGATGGAATTCAAGGTGTCGGATCGAATCAGGTTACGTTTTCCTCTAATGTTGCTTTCACCCGTGCTACGTAGGTCCATCGCGAAACCTTCGAAGTTTGTCAAACATCTGTCTGTAGCGAATCGGTTTAAGCACAATTAATGAACAGCAAGCTTTGGCTTCCCGGTCTTTAGCTCTTGGATTGCTGAATTGCTGACTCCAGTTCCTTCAAGGACAAGCCATGTCAATTTGTCTAGCTTCTTGAAGATCTCAACAGCGGAGTCATCCAACTTTGCTGGCGCGACATTCAATCCTTTGAGCTTTGGCAGACGGGTCACGTGATGCAGTCCTTCCGTGCTCACCGAGCAATGTTGGATGTGTAGTTGTTCAAGTCCAGTGAGTTGCGAAATGTGTGGCATCGCCTCATCCGTTATCTCTTCTCCCCAAAGAAGCAGTTGTTCAAGCTCCTTCAACGGTGCCAGATATTTAAGACCGTCATTTGTGATGTCTGTAGTGGCGAAGTCCAGATACCGAAGCGACCGAAGCCTCCCCAAGACCTTTAGGGTTTCGTCCGTTAATCGCGTATCGCAGCTGATGAAATGCGTTAGTTTCTTACAGCGACTCAAATGCTCGGTTCCCGCATCCGAAACGTCACCACCGACGATGAGTTTTTCCAGGTTTGGCAGGCGACTGATGTCCGGTAAGAGTTCGTCGACGTTATGCGTTTCGTCAGGCAGGCTGACCTGGACGACGCTGTGCGAAAAATCGACGCCGAACGTTCTTTCAAGAATTCCGGGTTCCGGACGATTTGAGCCATTCGGCGTTGCTTGCTCGTGGTCGTAAAGTACGTCTCCGCCGGCGTCCTGCACGGCCTTCACTACTTTGGATTGCAGATTCGCCCGGTTCGTTATCACGCCAAGCCAAATACACGCGACAGTCATGGCTAGAAAAAGAGCTGAAACACTGAATCGCAGCCACTTTTTGTGCATAATCAAAATCCGCAGCACATGAAGACATAGCGTCTTGATTATGGCAGTATTTAGCTAGTTGCGTCAACCAAGTATTCGACTCGTTCTACGAGCCATTTTTTTTGCCCTGGGGCTGCACTCGAGCTCAGTAGGTATGGGTGAAGCGAACAAGGGAATCGATCAACACGCGTGCCGGCACCTAATCCTCCCAGCAAGATCAAATTCCATTCCGGCAAAGGAATCGAATGGCGTTGGTCACTTCACTTGGTTCGTCAAAGTCAAAAGTGATGGTTCCGGGCAGTTGTCTGCGACGGACAGAGTTGTGTAGCCAGACAAAGTTTGTGACGCTAAGTCGCTGAAGATATGTAAAGCGGTCAAGCCTTCTGACGCCGATGAAGTGGTCTGACATTTTGGTGGCAGGGAGCGTAATCTCCGTCACTTGACCAACGAAAGGTGGAATAGCATACGTTGTTTTTACAGTGCCGCCATGCGATTGAATGGTGTGTATGAGGTCAATTCGTTCTCTTTCCTTCGGATACCAAGTTCGCAAACCCAGACAGCCAACAGCCGCGACAGCCACCAGAACAAAGGATGTTCGAAGACTAACTCGGAATCTCATCGGACCTGCTCCGTCTTTGCGTGAGTTGCATGGGAAAGCTGCATTTTGATTATCGAGACGGCAAAACGGAAGATCATTCGGTGGATATGTCGCCGCTAAATGAGAATGCTGCCGGTGTCCCGAAACGTCCGTTTGGGACACCTTCAACGCCCAACTCAGGCTTCCAAATCAGCCATGAAAAGCGGGGCGAGAAATGGGAAGCAGTTTTTCGTAGCGTCAGTCCCTGAACTTGCAGTGCCATTCACCGCAAGGTGCACTTGAAGACATCATCCTGACGCAGCCATCGAATCGCATTTGGCAAGCAGCTATCTGAATAAAAAAGCAATTCATGCAAAGTCGAGACTGTTGTTCAAAACTAGCCACATTTCAGTGTCGCCAGGTTGTGGCGAAATGCAGCTTTTCCGCAGGTATGAGCTGCATTGGGCAACGGGCACACTTGTTGCAGCACTTGCCTTCTTGATTTATTGAGTTGGACTCCGTTGCACCACTTTGCACAAAACCCAGCAGAGCCGGTACATTCTGTGGTAAAGATCACTTGAACCGAAACGAGAATCGCCTTCTTATGCCTCTCCACGAGCTGGCCGGACAATCGGCACCACTTGAATACCTCGAAAATATCCCGCGTTTAGTCACTGCTTACTTCACGCAATCACCGGACTTTGATGATTCATCGCAACGTGTGTCGTTCGGAACGTCGGGACACCGCGGCTCTTCATTGAAGTCCACGTTCAACGAAACCCACATCTTGGCTATCAGTCAGGCGGTGGCAGAGTATCGCCAGCGGGCGGGTATCTCCGGTGCGATATATATCGGAAAGGACACGCACGCGCTGTCTGAGCCGGCCTTTCAAACGGCGGTCGAGGTTCTAACTGCAAATGATCTAGATGTGATCGTTGACGAGAATTTTGGCTATACGCCAACGCCGGTCGTTTCACACGCGATTCTGTCTCACAACAAAGGCCGAGATACGCAACTCGCCGACGGCCTTGTCATCACGCCGTCGCACAATCCACCTGCGGACGGAGGTTTCAAATACAACTCGACCAATGGCGGCCCCGCGAACACAGAAATCACAACGTGGATTCAAGACCGCGCTAACGAGATCATCGCTGATGGACTGAAAGCAGTCCGTCGCCAGACTTATCAACAAGCTCTTGCATCTTCGCGTGTCCGAAAATTCGATTTCGTGACGCCCTACGTGAACGACCTGAAGTCAGTAGTATCGATGCAGGCGATCGCAGACGCGAAAATAAAGATCGGCGTTGATCCGATGGGCGGCGCTGGGATTGGATACTGGGCTCCGATTGCGGAGACTTACGGCTTAGACATCGAAGTCGTCAACGAAAAAGTTGATCCAACCTTTTCTTTTATGTCGCTGGATAAAGACGGCAAGATTCGCATGGACTGCTCGTCGCAATATGCGATGGCAAATCTGATTGGCTTGAAGGACAGTTTCGACATCGCAATCGGAAACGATCCGGACTACGACCGCCATGGCATCGTGACCAAATCCGGACTAATGAATCCGAATCATTACCTAGCGGTCGCGGTCGAGTATCTGTTTCAAAACCGACCTACCTGGGCAGGCGACGTCGCCATTGGAAAGACGCTGGTTTCTAGCTCGATGATTGATCGTGTCGCACAGAAGCTTGGGAGAAAGCTCTGCGAAGTTCCGGTCGGTTTCAAATGGTTTGTCGACGGACTTGACGATGGCACGCTAGGCTTCGGCGGTGAAGAAAGTGCTGGTGCATCCTTCCTCCGTCACGACGGAACGGTTTGGTCCACCGACAAGGATGGAATAATCCTTGGTCTACTCGCCGCGGAGATTCTTGCCGTCACCGGTAAGAGTCCATCCGAACATTATGCGAATCTTGAAGCGGAGTTTGGCAGTTCACTCTACAGCCGCACTGACGCACCGGCCACGGCAGAAGCCAAATCGGCGCTCAAGTCGCTTTCCGCTGAATCGATTCAGTCGACCGAACTGGCCGGCGAACCGATTCTTTCGAAGTTAACGCGTGCGGCTGGCAACGATGCCGCAATCGGTGGACTGAAGGTGGTGACAGAGAACGGTTGGTTTGCCGCTCGACCATCAGGCACAGAAGACATTTACAAGATCTATGCCGAAAGCTTTCGCGACGAAGCGCACCTAAAAGCCATTCAAGCAGAGGCGCAGTCCATTGTGACCGATGCGATTGGTGGAGGACATGACACAAATCGCATCGACGCTGCTTCAACTACACCAACCAAGCCTTCGATCCACGCAACGGACAAGGCGAGCAGCGAAAAGGCTAAATAACGCAACCAGCATTGACTGCTTGCTGTTTCGGGCCCAACTCGCTAGTTCTGTTGCGTACGAGGCCGGCTGCGCCCAAAGGCTATCTGCTGTAGCTGCTTCGCAGCTAAAGATCCGCAACGTCACTCGGATTGGTTCATAAATCCTTCGTTTGAACTTGGGCTTTTCTGCGCCGTTGAGGTGACGGCGGTTCAGGTACCGTGTAAAGTCGGTCGTAGCGCACGATAAATCATGCGCTACAGAGCAACCAATCGACCAGCGACGGACCACCATGAGCTCATCAATCCAAACCGCGGCAACTCTTCTAATTGCCGCCTGCATGTTCTCGGTCAACCACAGTCACGCCCAGGTGCCATTTTCGATCCAAGGCCCAGGCGTAGAATCTGACGACTTTCGCATGACGACGTTTGCCACCGGACTTAACTTTCCCGTCGGCATGCAAGAGCTTTCAGACGGCTCGATTATGGTCGCGGTCAGCAACGGCAATTTCTTCGGTAGCAGCAGTGGATCCATTCTTCGACTGGCTGATACAAATGGTGATGGCGTTGCGGACGAGCAAACGACGCTGTTCGCCGATGTTCCGGGTGGCTTGTTGTCTTCGCTTCGCGTGATCGACGACTTGGTGATTGCGACTGGGCAAGGCAGTGGGAGACCCATTGCCATCATGCGTGCGGGAGAAACCCCATCGGATCCGCTTTCGCTCGTCGGCGAGTTTGAAATCAACTACAACGGACGTTGGCTGCATCCTCATTCAGCGTTGGAAGTTCGTCGTACTCCGGGCATCGAAGACAGCTACGATCTGTTATTTCAACTCGGATCTCGCACCAATTTCGATACAACAACCAGTACCCTTTCGTACGAGAGCACGTTTGGTCTTCAAGGCGATCTGGCCGGAGATGCTGTGCATATGATTACGTTTACCGATGACGGGGAGAACCTTGTAGGAACTGAAGTACAACAGATTGCTACTGGCTTGCGAAACGCGGCTGGCTTTGCTTGGCATCCGGAGACGGGTGATCTATATGTGCAAGACAACGGGATTGATGGCGTCCCGGATTCTAACGAACCGACCAGTGCCGACGAGCTCAATGTAATCCCGGTCGAGCAAATTGGGGGAGAGCTCGAAGATTTTGGTTTCGCTGAGAACTACACCGAGTACAGGACCAATACCATTGTCGGCGGAGAAGGCATTCAACCGCTTGTCGCGTTTCAGCCTTTGCCCTCTCCGGATGGTGCAGAAGCCGAAGGCCCCAACGACATAGCGTTTGCTCCAGCGGCCTTCCCAGAAGGACTCAACAACGGCATCTTTGTTGGTATGCACGGACGTTTCAGTCTTGGGGGAACGGAAAACGAAGAGAACCCACTGGTGTTTGTCGATCTAACAGACAATTCGTACTTCCATTTCATTGGCAACGACGAAGAAGCTATCGGGCACCTGGATGGCCTCCTAGCAACCGACGACTCAGTTTTCTTGGCCGACATTTCGCCAAGTGGTGGCTTCGAAAGCAGTGCCAACAACAGCGGAGCGATCTACCAGATTCAGAGTCTGGTTCAAACGCCAACGAGTCTCGATTTCAATAACGATGGACTGGTAAATCAAGACGATGCCCCGTTCGTTTGTTCGCTGGACGACCCCACCGCGACAGTCAACGCCAACGGATTTTTCCTCGGTGACGTTGACCTCAATGGATCCGTCGAGTTCGCGGACTTCCTTATCCTTTCTGCGTCGTTCGGCTCAGCGGATGCCCACTATGGAATGGGAGATATCGACTGCAGTTCGGACGTTGCCTTTGCTGACTTCCTGATACTCTCGTCTAATTTCGGAGCCGGCGTCGGGATCGCGAGCGTACCAGAGCCCACAAACTGCCTATTGCTTGCCTTCGCAGCATTGATCGCACTTAGCGGCTCGCGAAGAAAAACTGCCACGCGATTCAGTAGCCATGAAAACGAGTCTGTCGCGGCAACAGAATGCTTTTACAGCCTTCGGCACGGCAAAAGGCTAGTTTCCTGCCGGAATCGATGAGACTCAGACCCACCCCACAGTGATCCGGAATCATTGCCAGCTGACGGTACGTCTGAGAATCCAGAATCAATAGCCCGGCTGGGCTAACTCCCATGTAAAAGCGTTCCTCGGCCGCATCCCACGCCATACTGATGATTGGAAACCCAAGGCGATGACTTTCCACTACCGACCCATCGACGGTGTTGATGATCTCAAATTGACCATCAAAGGTCGCCACAGCGAGTAGGTTTTCCTTGGGGTGAATGGTCATGGCAGAGAAATTGACTTGGTCAATTTCTCGGCTTTTCTTCCACAGCACTTCGAGCGTGCTCGCATCTCGACAGACCAGCGTCAATTCGTTCAGGTATACAAAACGATTACCATGATCGAGTGCCAACAACGGGGCAATTCTTGTGTCACCCGTTGAGCTTATCTTCTTGGAATCCAAGTCAAAAACGTACAGGGCATCTTTCGACTCGACAACGTTCCAATCCAACTGGCCTCGGTGCTCGTGCTCCACGTCCTCCGTGCGACGCAGCAGGACACGCTTTCCGGATGGGCAAAATTCTAGGCGGTTTAGCTGCTGATTGGGCAGAACCAAATCACAGCACAACTCTTTCGACTGAGTATTCCAAACGCATATATGACCTCCCGGAGTGATAGCCGCGATTCGCTCGCCATCGGAGGACACGGCAGCATCAACTGATTTCGTTTCCACAACGTCGGCTGCACCCGGTCCGAATCGAATCTCCGTTGGCGTTACGGTCGCATGGTTTGCGGAATACGGAGTGCTCACGATGTAACCACTAGCCGTATGCTCTGATACCGGCGAAGCTTTTCGCTCTAGGCGTTGCGCGAGATCAATGCGAAAAACCCGGTCCTTAACGCTATACACCAATTGCAATTGATCCGGCGACGAAAGCATGGCCAAGGGTTCACGCGGCTCAACCCAACCGGAAACGAACCTCGTCCCACTGACGATGCCATTCTCTTTCGTCAACTCCAGCACACGAATATCACCTTCCGCAGTGCTTCCCACAACGACGCCTTTCTTCGGAAACAATACTAGCTGATTCAGATTTCTGACGTAGGAATCTGACGCTATTGGCTCGAAACTATGCAGATCTCGCACTACAACATTTCGGCCATTCCGATGCGAAGTGATTACAAACTCATCCTCCTCGGACAAGCACATATCCGTGACATACCCACCTTCTTCAAGAGAAACGTCGTATCGTTCCTCGCAGGTGGCTTTTTCATCAGTAACCGTCCAGCTGCGCAGTCCCAATCCTTGCGCTGTCAGAACTCTATTCGCGCCCATGCTACGAATCAGTCTCACACCCCGAGGCTCTTCACTCCCTGTACGTTTGTCGAGCAACGCACCATCGGAAACTCGAAACACCAAAAACGATTGGCTTCCAGTCGTTAAAAGACGCTCACCGTCGTCCGAGAAAGCGCACGTCCAGACGATCTCGGAACCAACCGAGAACTCTCGGATCAACTCATATGATCCGCTTCGCCAAAGCTTGACCGTGCCGTCGTCGCCAGCAGATGCGAAAGAACTTCCGTCGGGACTAAATACAATATGATTCACTTCGTGTTGGCCCGACTGAAACTCGTAGATTTGTGCGCCAGTCACCGCGTCGCGAATTCGAATCATGCCGTCAGCACAACCGCAATGCAACAACTTTCCGCACGGCGAATACGCAATCGTGTAAACGGAGCTCTCGGATTGGAACAGAGCTTCAGCTTGTCGCTTACCTTGTTGCTTAAGCAAATTCCAAGCGACACGGCGCAGCTTACATTCTGGATCGTAGTCCAGGATTCCATCGAGTTTTGCGTTCATTTCCGCCCAATTGCCCGCGTGCCAGGCGTCGTTGGCATTTTGCATATCCGAGACGTATAGTAATCGCAGCGTTTTCTCTTCATTTTGCTGGGCGACTTTCTGATGCCGGTTGGATTCCGCGAGCGCGAATGTTGCGACGTTTTTTGCATGGTATATGACGACGAACGAAGTCAACGAAAACAGCGTTAGCAGAGCCATGCCCAGGAGTGACGCCGTCATCAGCTTGTGGTTCCGACGTGCCCACCGCAAAGTGAGTTCCGACATCGACGGACGTGAAGCTCGGATCGGCTCACCCGCTGTAAAGCGACGAAGATCATCCGACAAATCCGATGCAGATTGGTACCGATCCATTGGCTCTTTCGCCAAACATCGCAACGCGATCGTGTCGGCGTCATAGGGTGTGTCTGCTCCGACACTGCGCGTCGTAATTGGTTCGACACTGAGCACATCATGGATGATTGTTCGCCGATCGTCACTCGCCACAACGGGCCGACGAGCGAGTGCTTCCCATAGTGTTGCACCGAGCGAATAGATATCCGTTCTTTCATCCACAGCGGTTCGCTCGCCAGCTATTTGCTCTGGGCTCGCATACCGAAGTGTGCCAACAACATCACCCGTCATGGTCAATGTCGTTGCGCCAGGCAAGCGTGCGAGACCAAAATCTACCAAGTAGGCTTTGTCGTTTTCATCAATAAGAATATTGGAAGGCTTGATATCGCGATGCAAGATCCCCAATTCATGCGAGTGAACCAATGCGTCAGCGATCGGTTGCAGCATTCGGCAGATTTTCCGCGCGTAACCATTGGAGTCACCCTCAACATCGAGGTCTGCGATCCAGTCTCGGAGGTTCTTACCGTCAATCAGTTGCATCGCATAATAGGGCGCCCCCGCATTGTGACCTGATCCCAACACCTTCACGATATGTGGATGATCGAGTTGCCGAAGCGTGATCGTTTCCGTTTCAAATCGCATCACGTGCTTTGTGTCATGCGCGGCCGGCATGGACAGCAGCTTCAGCGCAACTTGATTACCCGTCGGCAGATGAGAAGCCCGGTAGACAACGCCAAGTCCACCACGCCCCAACTCGTTGTGGATTTTGTAATCAGCAAATTGAGATGACTCGGCATGCACTCCACAAAAGTCCAGATGATCGGACAGCAGACCTTCTTTACGAAAAAAAGAAAGCAACTCGGCCGACAGCTCCGGGTAGCGTCGAAGATACTGGTTCGGACTAGGATCTTCGCCATTGTCTCGGCGAGTGAAATAGTCCGCCAGAACACCATCTACCGTTCGTTTGGAGCGATCTTCGGGAACCATCACTCACACCCCAACTAACTGGTGCCAAAATCATGCTTGAGCTGAGATTGTAATTCATCGACACCGCGACGGATGAGCCCAGCCACCGCCCCGATCGATTTCTCCATATCTTCCGCAATGTCTTTTAATTTCATCTGCTGCAAATACCGCATATCCACCGCTCTCGCTTGGTCCGGCGGCAATTTGTCAATTGCGGCAAGAAGCGCAAGCGCTTTTTCACCTCGGATCGCCTCAGCTGCAGGACTATCCTCATCGGTCGATGTATGATGCCAGTGCACGGTGGCGGAATCGTCGGCACTGTCAATCCTAACCTCACGACGGAGATCTCGGATCTGAGCCGTGTTTAGGCGGTGTAGTTCACGTATCCGATTCATCAGAATCGCTTGGAGCCAACCCGTAAATTCGGGTTCGGTTTCGCCAGAGAATTTGTCGATCGAGTTACTGGCACGGAAACAAACGTCTTGCACGATGTCGGAATCGTCTACCCGCTTACCCAATTGCTGCTTCGCCCGAAACGTTAATCGGCGAAGGAAAGGTCGATAGAGCGTGAAAAGAGAATCAACCGCAGCTTTGTCGCCCGCTTTTGCAGACTCTATAGTCTCGTTGATTTTTTGCATGCGATCGCTGAAAGAGCTTACGCTCTCCGCTCTTCAACTAACGTCAGTTCTCTGACGTTAGTATTGTTCCAATGCCTGCCCTGCCAAACGATCTTACTCTGATGCATAAACACCGTGCAAGTTTAAATAGCATTATGGAATTTACAAACTGTTACTCGATACAACCAAAAACCTGAAATATTAGCCTTTTACGGTACCAAGGACTTAAACGATGCCATATCAACAACGCTCTTATTTGTTGCTCACCATCATTGGGCTTGCTCTGCTGTATTGGCAACCAGCGTCCTCTCAGGAGGGGAAAGGAGAAATAGACGCGGCAGCCCGTCCACCTAAAATGGAAATCGTACGCGACGCCGAAGGGAATGGCGGATGGCAAAAAGAACTTCATCGAGTTTTAATTACAGGCATCGCGCGAAATCAAGATGGAGAACCAGTTGCCCATGCAGACATCTATGTTTCGTCCGCTTTCAAAGAGATTCTCGCTCAAACAAAAACGGACGCGCGAGGCCACTTCGAGCTGGTTGATCTGCAGTTGCCGGTCGATCGAAACCCTCCTGGTGGCAACTCTAAATCGCATGAAGGCGACTTCTCTGTTTTCGGTGTCGCTGACGGGTATGGCGTGACCTGGATTCCGGAATGTCGTTACCGCCCGTACGCTCGACCTCCAGGGCTTGATCCCGTCGACCAAGAGCAATCCACCACGGATGGCTCGTTCTATGACAGTGACAGTATGTACGTGGAACTAACGTTTCGGCCACCTGCAAAACTTGCCGGAAGATTCACAAATGACTTTGGTGAACCAATACCCAACGCAAAGATTCAGCTGGGTTACACCGACAGCCTTAACCGACGAAGTCCCAACGGTTCATGGCGCTGCACCTACCAACCGCCAATCGGAGATCACGTTCGATTTTCTGGAATACACGCGTTGCCGTCGAAGTATCGTGAGGCGGTTACCGACGCAAACGGTCGCTATTCGTTTGATCAACTTCCCCGCGACACCGAGTTTTCCGCACAGGTCGTGGCTGGGTATGGATACCAACCATTTTCTGGCTCCATTGCCACATCGAAAGCCGGTAACAAGAAACGGAACACGCATCACGTCGGCTATGATGGTGTGTTTGATCGCGAATTCCCGGCGCCGAGAAGAGTTCACGTTCGTATCTCCGATGACAGCACGAACGCAGCCGCTCCGGGGATCGCTGTCTTCGCCACGGCTGGCAACGAAGTTTTGCGAGATCGAGTTGCGATGACGGACAAAGACGGCAATGCATTATTGGCGCTGCCTCCTGGCCATTACTTTCTGCACGCCGAACCAAAGTCTGACTGGAGCCTACTGCCCACGACAATGAAGCTAGAGATCGTTGAAGGTAGCCCGAAGACACTCCATCAAGCCATTTCGCTTTCAGCGGCCGCTGTCCTCAAACTTAGCGTCGTCGATGAAAACAACGTGCCAGTTTCCAACGCATCATTCGAGTTCGAAACAGCCGATAGCAGTACACGCCAACCACTGCATAGCCAAGAAGTCTACTCCGACTACCCCCACACCAATGCTGCGGGCGAGTTGACTGTCTACGCCCCACCTGGAAAACGAAGCGTCCACATCGCTGCTTCAAAGGAGTTCGAAGCTGTTTCGAAGATTCCACAAACCGTGCTCGACTTGGAAGCAGGCAAAACCGTAACACAACAGTTCGTGGTGAAGAGAACGGCAGAGCACCCCCAAGAGTTGCCTATCGCAGAAGATCCTCATCGCATTTACACCAAATGGCTTGCCCAGGCAAAAGCGTTTCGTTCGATGCAGGCTGTTATCCACCTACGCATGATTCGAGGCGCCATTCACGGTGCGGGCATCAACCCGAGCGAACTCCAAACAGAATTGCAACAGCTTGATTCCGATCAAGTACCAGATCTTCTTGGCCTTCTTAGCGAACTGGCGGAAAGCCAGGTGCGAGCTTCACCAGGCACGATCGCGGTCGCTGGCAATCGTCGTAGAGAAGACATATCGCACGAAAATCCAGATGGTGGGAGCCACATCTATTCCAGCATCGTTAATGGTCCACACGCGTTATTCTACGGCAGTGCGAACAATCAAATCAACGTCCTTGATGCTGCCAGTTCGAGGCGGGGCTTTACAAGCCTCCGTGATTTTGTTCCGGCGGCGATGCTTAGCCATCGCAGACCTCCGTTGACGGAACCGCAGGTAGCTGGAAACCGCGTATTGTTCAACGTGCAACAAGGACAGACTCTGTTTTCACTGAAGGCTGATTTGGCAACGGGATTTGTCTACGAACAATTCCGTACGACAAAAGCGGGTTTCAACGTCAGCCATTACTTTGCTCCAAAGAAACTGCCGAATGGTGCCTACCTTCCGCAAGCCCACATTCAATTCGAATCACGGAATGAGAAACTCACAAGATTAGATGTTCACCTGATCGACAAAGTCACACTCTTTGATGCTATTCCGCCGGATACGTTTGCTCTTTCCGTGCCCGCAGGGAGCAACATCTTTGATCAACGTGGCAAAGAACAAGGACAGCAAGGCGACTTCCGTAGGGCGAAGCATGCTGTACGAGACATCATTAAGTTCCTTGACCGTAAGGGACCGTGACAATGTAAATCCCGTAGAAAAAAATCAGTCTTGGAGATTTCGCAAATCCGGATATTCTAAGCGGACGACCGAAGCGTGGTGGTTCGATGGAATTCACCACCCGAATTTTGCGCAAACACAGATGGACCGACTAATGAGCCGAATCAAGCACTTTCTAACCTTCTCTTCTCTCGTTGTCGTAATGGCAACCAGCGCGTCCGCATTCGCCCAACCGTTGAATACTTCTGCACTTTCGCCTTATAACGCACTTATCTTTGGCGATTTCAACGCAACGATCTCCGATGTGGAAGGCAACGCAGCGGTTGGCGGAAATCTGGAAACTGTCGACTACAGTTTTGGGTTCCAACTCGACCCGACGGCTGCCGTGAACACAGACGTGCTGACCGTGCAGGGTGACTCCAACATGACTCGCACGCGGGTCTACCACGGTGATTTCGTTCATACTGGCACCAACACTTTGCTTCAGACCGGAGTCGACGGCACCATACGCACGCCGTCCACATTCGACTTCACCGCAGCGCAGGATCGCTATATCCGGCTGTCTAACTCGCTGTCGGATCTACCTTCAACCGGTACTGCGACCTCCCAATTCAACAGACTTTCGCTAGTCGGCGACCCGACACTCGACACCAACGTCTTCCTTGTGACGGAAGACCTCTGGCTCGACAATAACGGCAACGACGTAACAGTTATCGACTTGGATATCCCCACCGGA
This sequence comes from uncultured Pirellulaceae bacterium, assembly GCA_964397295.1. Lineage (GTDB taxonomy): Bacteria > Planctomycetota > Planctomycetia > Pirellulales > Pirellulaceae > CAYNJG01. Next base: position 15,948 of record CAYNJG010000064.1, on the reverse strand, counting down.
TCAACAGCAATCATCAACGTGGCGGGTACATCACCGGAAATCTCTTTCCTAGGCTTTCAAGATGTAGTGGCGGGAGACGGGTCGCCGTTTCGTCGCCAAACTCTGTTCAATTTCTTCGAAGCCGAGGAAGTGACCACACAGAACATCGGCTTAGAGGGCTCTCTCTTGGCACCAACCGCACACTTGAATCATTTGGATGCAGTGATCGATGGCCAAGTCATCGCCGCTTCGTTCAATGGCAATGGGCAGATCGATCTCGAGCCGTTTACTGGCGCCCTTCCTGTTTCGATTCCAGAACCGGGCAGCCAATCCATGTTGGTGGTTGCTTTTTGCTTGCTCTTGTTTGCCCGCCAGCGGTCCTCTCTGGCTACGCAAAAGCACTCTTAATTCGTTCCACCAATCCGTTGTCCTTCTCCCCTGCCCCGCGGAGTTTGTAGACGCTTGAGGCGAGATAATGATTCCGCCACTCAGGTGAAATGTGATAAAAGTCTTCGAGTACCGCCGAGCTGAATTTGTAGTCGTGTGAATCCGTACCCTTCAAGAAGACGTTGCGTCGTGCTTCTTCAATAAGCTTGCCAGCTTCGCCGTTCGTGCGAAGGAACGCCAGCGTTTTGGCCGCGGCTCGTCCGTTGTCCTTACCCACATCTTGAAAGATCACGCGGGGTTCGGCCGCAGAGTCCACATCCGATAACTCTGTGATCGATTGCTCTCCCACGTCACCACGCCCTTCCATCGATGCACGAAACATCGGCAAGAAAGCAGCATTCTGCAACAGGATCATGCGGCGAGTATCGTTAAGCGACGCCATTCGAAACGCATACTGGAATGCATTGGTCGACGTTACTGCGTGTAGTGCGACGATCCCAGGCTGACGCATCAAGAGCTCGCCCGCAGCTAGGAACATAGCGTCGTAGACAGATTGCGGCGACACGCCCGCGTCTAGCATTTCGACGACTTGCTCACACGCGTCGTCACTCGATCCGACGCGAAAGGTTTGCAGCAACTCTTTCGTCGAATCAGAATCTGTTTTTCCGACCAGCCAGTCGCCCCGAAGCGTTCTGACTCGCTCTAGATTCTTCCGCCACGGTCGATCGGCATCCAAATCGCTGTTCGCCGGGTTGGGTTGTCCCTCGTGATTCTGAAGAGCGTACGCTAGTGAACGCAGAACTGGCTCAGCATGATGCCACCCAATGCAATGCAGAGTCCGATAACTGTTCGCGACGAAGATGGCCTTATGACCAATGCTTCGAAAGTCTCGAATGCCGTATCGTGCAAACAGTTCGAAAACTTCGTTCGCACCTAACGAACGACTGATGCCCGCAGCGGCAACATCCGCCTTTTCTACGTCCCATGTGTCCATTGCTTCGCAAAATTGTTTACGAGCTGCCTTCGCATCTGGAACACGCGACTCTTCCACGGGCGCCATCGTCCAGTTGCCTTCTTTTACATCTCGCGCCTGCGATCCTTTGAAATTATCGATAGCCCAAAAAATCGGAAGCCATCGATCTTCATCTCGTGAAGCAATACTTGCCAGATGAGCTGAATTGACCACCAACACGGCGTGAAACTTGAATCCAACGGACGGACGCGGCTGAACATTGCGGACGCCAGCTAAAAGCAGCGCAGCGAGCAGTTTGCGATAGCTCAACCCGTCACGCACACGCTGAGCAACTTCTTCGATAAGCGAGTTGCGTGGCGTGTCTTCAATAAGGCGAACAAGTGGTTCGATACTACTGTCGAAGTGAACTGCATCGGCCTTCAATTCCGCTTCGCTGGCAGACACGGGTCGGAGTCCCAACCCGGTTAGCCCGCAGCCAACCCCGCTTGCAGCCGCTGTACTTAAGAATTTTCTACGCGTAGCCATCGATGGCCCCTAGAACTAGTATCGAATTGCAGTTGCAGCGATCCACAATGAACATCATGAGGCGTTTCTAATCTACAACTCACCGTTGTTGCCTGCTTGGAGCATATCATTCACCTCCCTGCATAGCAGTTTAGCCTCAACGCTCAGTTCCTCAAAACTTTGCTCTTCTTCGACAAGCAAGTTTCCGATGACCAAGTCATAAATGAGTCATTGCGAGAATGTTCAAATCGAATGAAATTCTAGCCGATCTCGATGCGATGAGGCAGAATCAGGATTCGCATGATTCTAGGGCTACGGGAAGGCTAGCATCGCGTGGCGGGCTTAAAGTGCTCGCGCGATTGTGCCGATAAACGGAGAGCAAAGGACGACTCTTTCTCCGCAAATTGGGACTTCCAATGAAACGCTTCATGACCCTCGCACTGTGCGTCGCGTTTGCGACTGGTTGTGCTTCTGTAAGTTCGATGTTGCCTGGCGCAGATGGAACTGCTGGTGATCAAATGATCAGCCAAGCTAAGGAAACGAAAAGCCTTGGCAAGAACTGGAACGAGGGTAAACGCCTCGTTGAAAAAGGAAACAAGCTGCTTTCGAAGAGTGAGAAGCTGGCTCGCGAAAGTCGCGAGGCGAAAGCAGAAGCGGAAGGCTTGCTGGCCCGAGGTAATACCTTGATCAAGAACAGCGAATCGACCTATCAGGTTGCATTTGGTGCCGATGAATCCTCGCTTAATCGGTAACGCGTCCTCTTAGGAATCATTCAATCGGCGGCAACGCGTTTAATTGGAAACGCGTTGCTGCTGTTTCTATGTCCGGGACACCACGTAGCAACTCTTGCTCTCTGCTTCCGTCAAAGCGATTCGCGATTCCGCGTAGCGTGACTCGAACGTCATCTCCGAGCTCGTATCGTTTCGCAAGGCTCAGTGCTACCCCTAGTTGAAATCGGTCCTGTGGGTAGTTCGGTGCACTCAGTCTGACCAGCGACAATGCGTCCAAGTCAACATTGGCCCATGCGGACGATTCGTCCTCGCGCAAAAATGGCGTTAGATCGGCCGGCAGCTTACCCAACGCGTTCGCTCTGATTTCCATGGTGACTCGGCTGTTTCGCGGCGCATACACCTGCCAAGCTGGCCAGTGATCGAGCAGACCCAACGGCTCCAACAGGGGCGTTAGAATAATGGCGACCACCCACGGCCTCCATCTAACTTGGTTCGGCTTCAATTCACCAGGATCTTTTGACCACTCCATATTCCTAAACAGAATCCAAAGCATCACGACAAAGAACAGATTCCAAATCAATACACCAGCATTGTGGCCCAATCCCCATGGGCCCAGGATTGCTAACAGGCAGACATGCAACGACACTGCCGCGATCGTTGACACCTTTCGCGTGCGGTTCCACACAAGCCCAACACCAATCAGACCCTCTATAAGCGGAAACAGAAACGCAACTGCTGTTCGGGTCTGTTTGTCAAGCAACAGTCCGGCGTTACGAAATGGCGTCCATAGCGTGTCGATGAATTGTTGGCCGAGAGTATGAGCGAACGTGTGATCAAGTTTGCTCCACGCCGAAAACACATAGATGCTAATGAGCAGCCAACGCGAGTACACGACGAACTGTTTACTATCGAGTAGCAACGCAAAGACACAGAGAATTCCAAAAAGATAGAGCCACGGTTGCAGTCGGTGTTGATCGATGAGCGTTAGACTTACCGCTCCGACCAAGAAACACGCCAACGACGGATACTCGCCCTTTCGCGATCTGGAAAGAACCAGCGTCCATGTTGCGACGATGGTTGTGGCTAGTAACACGTATTCCAGCCACGCTGGCACATTCCCAGCGAAACTCATGAGCGGGATCCGAGGAAACGAGCTGTGATCCACCGTCCATTCACCAGACGCCGGATTCCAGAGGCCCCACGTTGCGAAGAATAAGAGATTGGCGAAGACCGCAACAGCGAGGAGGACTCGCCGGCGAGCCGCGTCGTCTTCTTGACTGCACTCAACAACTGTCATGATGTCGTCGCCTAGGGGTCGCAACCGATACGGAGCGATACAGCGTTTGAGGATCTTATCGGAACAGGGCGATTGCCAATACGCGAACGAATCACTAGTTATTTGCCGTAACCACATAGGTTTTCGCCGCCTTTGCTTTTGGTGGCTCGGCAATGATAATAGCACCCGGAACACAGGCCGCCCGCCAGGCTATCATATCTCACTCGCGGCCGATCACTTCGTAAAGTCTCACCAACAATATGGGCTGCATCCCCAAATTACTCATTGGCCTGCTCATCGTAGGCGTCGTTGGCGCGGCTGCGTCTGGGCCGATCAAAAAGAAGATCGAAGAACGAAACCGCCCAACGTTCAAGACCGACAAGGTCTCACGTGGAAGCGTAACCAGCTACGTCATGGCCACGGGCAAAGTAAAGCCTGTATTGACGATCAAGATCGGTTCGTTTGTATCGGGACCTATTCGAGACATGCCTCCGGAAATCGATTTTAACCGGAAGGTCAAGAAGGGCGACCTTATGGCGCTCGTCGATCCCCGCTTGATCAAACCACAAGCTCAATCGGCAGAAGCATCATTGGTTGTCCGCAAAGGAGAAGTAAAACGTACCAACGCTCAACTACAACTAGCGAAGAATGACGAGCAACGCGCGATCAAGTTGAGAGAGAAAGAGCAAGACTTTGTTTCCCAAGCCGAAATGGACCAACTACGTTTTGCGCGAGAACAACTCGAGGCTGCACTGACGATTGCGGAGGCCTCCGTTGACCAGGCCCAGGCACAACTCGAAATCTCTAAGGCGAACTTGGAGTACACCAAGATTCTCGCCCCTGAAGACGGCATCATCATCAATAGATTGATTGATCCGGGCCAAACGCTGGCAGCTCAGTTTCAAACTCCAGAACTGTTCGAAATCGGTGTGGACATGGATGAGAGAATGCATATTTATGCGTCGGTTGACGAAAGCGAAATCGGCCAGATTCGAATAGCACAGGAAAACGACCAGCCGGTTACCTTCACTGTGCGAGCTTACCCCGAAGAATCATTCGATGGACGAATCATTCAAATTCGCATGAGCGCAACGGAACTCCAGAACGTCGTGACTTATCCAGTCATCGTGGAAGCGCCCAATGACAACATGAAGCTCTACCCAAACATGACGGCCGAGCTTTCGTTCAAAATCGAGTCCCGCGACGACGTGCTACGAGTACCTCAACAAGCTCTCCGCTACTTACCCGATAAAAAACTAGTGCGAAAGGAAGACCAAAAAATCCTGGACGGTTCTTCATGGAAACGCGTCAACAACGACGACGAAGACCAGTCCGACGAGCGTCAACAGAGTGCCGAGGCACGAGCGAAAGCGAAGAAGTCACTCGAAAAGCGACACGTCTGGGTCAAAGACGGGCACAAATTGAAAGCGATCGAAGTCACCCTCGGTTTGGCCGATGGCGACGACAGCAAAACGCAGCAGATCATGTCGGGCGAACTGACAGAAGACCAGGAAGTCGTTGTAGGAATTGAAAAGAAAAAGGGCGGCTGGTTTGGCGGCGGTTAGCTGACCAACTCGCATTCTTATGAATCTATTTCTCACCCTACGGATAGCATTTCGCGCTATTGCGAAAAACAAGTTACGAGCGGCGTTGACCGTGCTTGGCGTCGTCATTGGAATTGCCGCCGTGACCACCATGGTCTCGATCGGACAAAGTGCCAACGCGCTTGTGCAGAACGAGTTGCAATCGTTCGGCGCGAACTTTCTTGTGGTGATTCCTCGGACGCAGCGACGAGGCGGCGTAAGGTCGACACGAAAACTCACACTGACGAAGCACGATGCCTACGCCATCGCTGACGAGTGCGATGCAGTGATGGCTTGTTCGCCGTTGGTTGGTGCCGGAGGCCAAGTCATCTATGGCAGTGAGAATACTCGGCCATCTGAAATGTTTGGTGTTGGAATCGACTATCTGACGGTCAAAAATTGGCCACTCATGGCTGGAACGTTCTTTACCAAAGCAGATATCACGTCGGGATCGAAAGTATGCGTGATTGGCGTTTCCGTTGTGAAAGACTTATTTCAAACGGGCAACCCATTGGACAAGATCATCCGCATCAACAACATCCCATTCCGCATCATTGGTGTGCTCGAGGAAAAGGGGTCGAACATGGCGGGCGGTGATCAAGACAACGTCCTCGTCATGCCATACAGCACCGCGAGAATGCGACTTCAAGGCTCTCGGTTTGATAACGTCGACGCAATTCTTGTCTCTGCGAAGTCACGGGAACTTGTTACGAAAGCGGAAGAAGAGATCTCCCACTTGCTCGCCGACCGTCACAGGCTTTCCCCTGGCGAACCGAACGACTTCAACGTGGAAACGTCGGAAGAAATTTCGCAATTCCTAGGCGTCCTCACCGGTACGATGACGTTATTGCTTGCTGCGATTGCAGGTATCTCATTGCTGGTCGGTGGCGTTGGCATCATGAACATCATGTTGGTGTCCGTTACCGAGCGCACACGTGAAATTGGCATTCGCATGGCGGTGGGTGCTCGACCTCGAGACATCCTGCGGCAGTTCTTAATCGAAGCCATGCTGCTCAGTTGCTTAGGCGGAGCAGCCGGGGTCGGAATAGGCATCCTCGCCTCCGTTGGTGTGACTAAGATCATCAACGCATTCACCCCCAGCGAATGGCCCATAGCCATCTCGCTTCCGGCCGCGATTGTTGCGATGGTGTTCGCCGCATTCGTCGGCATCTTCTTCGGCTACTATCCTGCTCGACGAGCGAGTCAACTCGACCCGATCGATGCACTACGATACGAATAAGAAACACTCCGCCCTGCCCTTCTTGATCTGCTAAACTAGGTGCTGTGTCAAACGGCATATACAGCCTGGCGGTACGCGTAAGTCCTACCTACTAGAAATAAGCTCCCCATGTCCGCAACTTCCGACTCACAGCAGTCACTCGGCGCCGATGACGTCTCTTCGATCGATCAACTTCGAGACGTAAACGCACGCCTGCAGGCCGAACTTGGCAAGATCATTGTTGGCCAGAAAAAGGTGATCGATCAGCTCGCGATCTGTCTGTTCGCGCGAGGGCACGGCCTGTTGATGGGTGTACCAGGACTTGCAAAGACGCTGTTGATCAGCCGCCTCGCGGAAACCATGAGTTTGGACTTCAGCCGCATTCAGTTCACTCCCGATTTGATGCCGATGGATATCACGGGGACGGATATCCTGCAGGAAGGTCAGGGTGGCAAGCGAGAGTTCGAGTTCGTCAAAGGACCGGTATTCGCAAATATCGTGTTGGCAGACGAAATCAACCGCGCACCTTCAAAGACTCAAGCTGCGATGCTCGAGGCCATGCAAGAACGGCGAGTCACTGTTGTCGGACGTTCCTTCGATTTGTCGCCGCCCTTCTTCGTACTCGCCACACAAAATCCAATCGAACAGGAAGGCACCTACCCACTGCCCGAGGCTCAGCTCGATCGATTCATGTTCTTGATTAATGTCGACTACCCTGATCGTTCGGAAGAAATCGAGATCGCCCGCACAACAACCGGCTCAGACATTCCTCGACTCGGTCAGATCATCACAGCCGAAGAAGTCATCCGATACCAAGAGCTAGTGCGTCGCGTGCCAGTACCAGAGCACATCTACGAATACGCAACAGACCTAACTCGCAAGACGCGACCGAAAACAGCGGACGCACCAGATTGGTTGCAGCCGCTTGTTGGCTGGGGCGCTGGCCCGCGGGCTGTCCAGTATCTAATTTTGGGCGCGAAAGCCCGCGCCGCTTTGCAGGGCAGTTATATGGTTCGACTTGAAGACGTTGAAGATGTCGCTGAACCTGTGCTTTCTCACCGAGTCATCACAACGTTCGCTGCCGAATCAGAAGGGGTGACGAGTAAAGACGTCGTTCGCCGGTTGGTTCAGGAAATGGATGCCTAGCCGATGCGATCGTTTCTCGACCCAAAAATCCTGAGTCGCCTTGCGCCATTGCCTCTGAAGGCACGCATCCCGATGCTCGGCAATGTTGCTGGAAAGCACCGGAGTCCAGTGCGAGGGTCAAGCGTTGAGTTCGCTGCCTATCGCAAGTATGTCCCGGGCGACGACCCTCGACGTTTGGACTGGCGAGCTTATGGGCGGAGTGATCGGTTCTACATCAAAGAATTCGAAGCCGACACGAATCTACGGCTATGCCTGATCGTCGATACCAGCGGTTCGATGAACTACAAGGACAGCGGGCCATCGAAGCTTGACGTCGCACGAAGCATATCGGGAACGCTATCCTACCTTGCGTCTGGGCAAGGCGACGCTGTCGGGCTGTACCTCGCGTCGCAACACTTAAAGACACAGATCCCAGCCAAACGCGGCGCCGCGCATTTGCGAGTCGTGCTCGACAACCTTGAAAACATGACAGCAGACGGTGAAACGGGGCTCGTCGAGATCCTTCACGAAACGGCCGAACGTGTTTCACAGCGAGCGTTGGTCGTGATCATCTCGGACCTTTTCGTACGCCCCGAGTTACTCAGCAAATGCTTTCAGCATCTACGATTTCGGAAGCACGACGTGGCTGTTTTCCACATGCTGGATCGTACTGAAACACACTTCGAGTTTGATCGTCCCATTCGATTCCTCGATCTTGAAGGCACTGCTCATATTCTCGCGGATCCACCACTAATCCTCGAAGAGTATCGCAAGTCGGTTGCTTCGTACCAGGAGCGACTGAAAAGGATCATCAGCGAATCGGCTGTGGACTATTACCGCGTATCGCTCGACGACGCGTACGACCAGGTCTTGGCAAAATTCTTATTGGGGCGAAGCTAGTGTCGTTCCTCAACCAATATTTACTGTACGCACTGCCACTCGCCGCATTGCCGATCATCATTCACCTCATCAATCGGCAACGCCATCGAACGCTGCCGTGGGGAGCCATGATGTTTTTGCTGGATGCGAAACGCTTGCAACGCAGCATGGCAAAGTTGCGTTATTGGCTGATTATGGCCATGCGCGTGCTTTCCATCATTGGTTTGATATTCGCGATCAGTCGTCCGCTCTCCAGTGGTTGGCTCGGCGCGAACGTTGGCAGTCAGTCTGATACAGTGCTCCTACTGCTGGACAGGTCACCCAGCATGGAGGAAACCAACACAAACACTCAGCAGTCAAAACGCCAAACAGCCCTCGCCAAGTTCACGGAACTATTTAAGAAGACTGGTGATGGAAAACGCTTTGTCTTGATTGAAAACACGCGCCGAAATCCGGAAGAAGTGGCTATCGATCAGCTCGCCGACCATCCAAACACAACTGCGACCGATACTCCTTCTAACATCCCGGCGATGCTCGAGTCTGCTAGTGACTACCTGACTGCGAACAGCGTGGGCCAGGCTGACATTTGGGTTGCTTCAGACTTGCGAGCAGGCGACTGGAATGAAGACGACGGTCGCTGGGCGGCGGTTCGAGAACGGTTCGCGGGCCAACCTGGCGTTCGATTTCACCTACTCAGCTATCCGAGTGTCGCAGCCAATAACCTTTCCATTTCCGTTACCAGAGTCAGGCGGCGTCTCGTCGGCGAAGAGGCTGAACTGAATCTCGAGCTTGCCATCTCGGGCTCTCCTGGTTCGCAAAACAACCTCGTCACCGTTGAGTTCCTTGTGAACGGAGCTCGGTCTGTTCTGCAAGTGGAACTGAAAGACAAGACATCCATTGAGCACACGATTCCAATCGCCGCAGACAAGCTTCATGGCTGGGGAAAAGTCACGCTACCAGCGGACCGGAACCTCGCGGACAACGAGCACTACTTTGTGTTTGGCCCAGAACCTGTTCGACTGGTCACGATCATATCGGATGACGACGCAACAACTCGACCGATCAGGCTCGCCGCAATGGCTGGCCCCGATCCAACGTTGGAGTTTGAAGTCGTTACGCTCTCGCCAGCACGCATTACCGACATCGACTGGAACGCGACGTCGCTATTGATCTGGCAAGTCGACCTACCCACCGGAACAACGGCCACACAGTGCGAGGCGTTCCTCAACGCAGGCAAACCAATCATCTGCTTTCCACCGGAAGTTCCGAATGCAAACGTTTTTGCTGGGCTGCGATGGTCGGCGTGGAAAGCCATCGACAAAGCGGAGCCTGTAGGTATCGGATACTGGGACAACGAAACGGACCTACTCGCACGGACTCAAAGCGGAGACGCGCTGCCCGTTGGCAAGCAACAGACAGATCGATATTGTGAATTAGCGGACGTCGGCCGCGCACTTGCGAGATTCACCAACGACGCACCATTAGTCGTAAAGGCAAACGCAAACCGGCCACTCTACGCATGTACGACGCTGCCCAAAGACGATGCGTCCTCACTCGCACAGGACGGAGTTGTTTTGTACGCAATGATTCAGCGAGCAGTTGAAATGGGCGTCAGCCAACAAGGAGGCGCACGAAATACAGAGACGGGCACAACAGAGTCGAGTGAATTGGGGCTGGACACGCTGTTGTCCGATAACACAGATTCCGTATCGTCTGCAGATCTTGCATTTCACGCGAGCAGTCATCAAACGGATACGTCTTGGATATCGATCAACCGACCGCCAACCGAAGACACGCGAGAAACGTTGGACGGCGAAAAAATTGAAAAACTATTCAATGGACTCGAGTACCAGCAAATCCAAGACGACGTCGGCTCGGATTCGTCGCTAGCCAATGAGATTTGGCGACTCTTTCTATTCGCAATGGCTCTTGCCTTGGTGTTCGAGGCTGTACTCTGCCTCGGTTAGAGCGAGTCACACAGTTTTAAGCTGCAAGGGGCCGAAGCCTCCAGCGCCGTGAGTTTACGCTCTACGCTTCACCAATGGGTCTTTGAATTGGCTGCCGAGTCATCATCAAGTATCCAATCGTCCACACCATATTGATCAAGGGAAAAACCAATAGGAACCCGATTCCGAAGAAGAGCATTCCCAGCATGGCTAGCCCAAAAGCAAGACAGCCAATCTGCAAACTTGGAATCTTGTTCCACTCGGAATACTTGCTGGCCATTTGAAATGCTTCCGACACACGACAATCTCGATCGATGATAAAGTACCAACCGGACCAAAACCGCAGGAGTAAATACACCCCCGGAACGATAAAAGCTATGCAACCAATGGCAACGAGAACGAGAAATACAAGATAGAACACAACGATGCGAGGCAAGAATTTCGCCCCAGAAAAGATCGTCTCGACGGGCGATGACTTGCCTCTAGCGATTTCAAGCGTCAACTTCGTAAGACCAATCTGCACCCAAATCAAGACCGGCAATCCTACCGCCTGAATCAGCGGCCTTAGTCCTTCCAATCCAACGTTGGTGGCTAGGCTCTGAGCTACATCAACAGCAACAACTGACCCGATGAATACAAGATGCGAAATGAAAAGAACTAACCAATTCGCACACAAGATTTCCCACGATAGTTGAAACGCGACGGCGGGTTCGAGTTTGCCTAACTCCATCCAATTGCCGGCGTCAGGACTAGGCTCTGCTATCACATCTTCTTCAACGGCCACGTCAAAGACGGCATCGCAGAAGGGGCACTTTGCTTGAGCCCCCATTGCTTCGTCAGTCACCTCGGCTATTGAATGACAAGACGTGCAACGAACTTTAATAGCAACAGACAACGTAATTCCTACCTGGGACGAAATTGACTCGGGACATCATAGTCCATTCAAACGGGGGCCTCGTTTGACCACCACCATTTGCGGGTTAGGCAAACTTTTGCGACACACTTCGGAAGTGTACTTTTTACAGACGCAGTGACAGCATTTCCGCCGCGAGTTGGTTTTTTTGGGGAAAACCATAGGAATATGGGCCATCCAAGGTTTTGGCACGTCGATTGCGGTAGAGAATTGTGCGTCACGATACGCTGTCCGAGGGGGACACTAACAAGCATGGAGGGCTTGGATTCTTGAATACTCATCAAATACACACAAAGCTGGCTACCTCAATTCGGCATCTCGCAAAGTTACGAGAAAACTTAGCGGCAGAACGGTGCACTCTGCTTGGCCAAATTATCGGACATCTCAAAACCGCCTACGTTCGGCGGCATATCGCAACGCTAACCCAACAATTGCGAACGTAGTGGCGAGCAAAAATCAGGCAATGGTGATGGCTGGGAGGAATCCCGCTCTGGTGGAGGGCGGGATTCTTTTTTGCGCCAGTGGCGAGCATAAAACGCAAACGACAAACCATTGCAAGATTCAGTGTCGTGCAATGATTCTTTGGCGACTGCTGGCTAGTTAGCGACTTCTGGCTCTGGTCGTTCGAAACCCATGTCTTCTTGCATCTTCGCAAACCAATCCTGGGCGATACCCGTTTCGTCATCGTAAGCGATTAATCGCACGGGAACTTTGTTGCCTTCGGTCAAGAACAACTTGCGAAGTTCATCTTCGTTCGCGGTGACACCTTTCATATAGGCGACGTAAACCTTGGCTTTTGCCTGGTTGTACGTGACTGTTGTTTCGCCTGACTTCAGCTTGGCAACATCTTCCATGAATTGCTCACCAGCCGCTTCAACACCCTCTACGTTACTTCGCCGAGGTCGTCCCGAACCTGCGAATACACCGCCAAACGTCATCCAGCGGAATTCGCCGGTCGATGTTACTTTGCGAGATTCGTCATTCTCAAACTTGATCGACAACGACTGTCCACTGTCACGGACGCTCGCTGCGATCTCTTCGCCTTTCGCCATAGCAAGCTCGAATGCTTTGCCCATCTTCCAGTGCTTCACGATCGCAGGACGTGCTTCTTCGAGCGTGGGAACATACGACTCTTTTTCGTCCGTCTTCCAAAACAGGAATAGTGAATCACCACTGTCGCCAGGAGCAATTTCTCGTGGGTCGTACTTCGCCAGGTTCCGCTGGAAAGCAATTTGAGCAAACGGAATTCGCACCGGCGAGTTGGTGCGACGATCTAATTCGATATCGAATGCTTTCCCCAACTCATGATCAAATGTTTCTTGAAAACTGATCGATGCGAGCACACCGTTATTCACACCAAGTCGCGTCGCCATTTCGGCAAGGTCCGGCTTCTTGGGCATTTCCGTTTCCGTTGCTTCCGCATAGGTAAGATCTTGGAAGTATTTCTCGATTTCATCTTTCGCAGTAGTGATTGAATCGCGAACTGCGTCAGACGCCTTCGGTCGAGCCAATACCAGCGATATGTCGTCTTTCACCTCATCGAACGGTTTGTATTCAGCTGCGGGCTCTTTCGTTTCAGCTGCCGCAACCTCTTCTGTTTTTTCTTCGGCAGTCTCTTCCGCTGGATCGTCATCGGAGAGAAGCTTATCCACGTCTTCATCAGATGTCGTGTCGCCCTCATCTACAGAAAGCTTTCGAAACGCTTCCTTGTTCTCATCGTAGTAGCCGCGAAGCTCTTCATCGCTGAGTTTGCCGATCTCTCGTTCCAGAATCGCTGGGAAATCAGCTTTCAACCAATCGAAGGTCAGTCGCGTCGGCTCGCGAAAGCCGGGATCGGGCGAGACGACATTTGGCAACACACTCTTGTATTCGTCGTAGAGTGCCGCGATTTCGGTCTCGGATGGCTCCTCGCTAACCTGCGGCAAAAACTCTTCGACGTCGATTTCCGTAACCTCGGCTTCCATTCTGCGGTAAAGCCGTTTGAAATACTCCATCGACTGCGCGGGTGTCACTGCGCTATCCATTAGACCACCAGCGTAGGCACCACCGTTAGCAAGAACACGAACGCGGTGAGCGGCCATCTCCACCTTCATTCCGTCAATCAGGTTCTGTTGGGACAGCCGACCATTAGTCGCTTGTTTTAGCAGGGCCGCGAGTTCGTTTCGTGTGACAGTGCCATCGGCGAGTTGCCCTTCCAAGTGTTGAATTACGGCGTCATCACTGACGACAATCCCCATTTTTGCGGCTTGTTCCGCCAGCATCACGCTTTCGATCACGTTTGCTTCATTTGCGGTTTCCTGAACCACCATCAACCTGGGAGTCCCACCTCGACTTTGGGCGGTGCCTCGGACCAGCTGTTGAAAGTTCACCAACAACTGCCGGCGCCCAATATGATTCTGTAACTCGATAGCGGAAATCTCGCCGCCACTCCAGCTCGCTGCGGTCGGATTATCCGCTCCACCGCCACCAGTTCGTCCGGCGGTTGAATCCTGCCACTGCTGCAACGCCGGCAAAATCCCGAATGCCAGCATGGCACCCACGGCGGCAACGGCCAGCATTGCCTTTTGGTATTTTCGAAACGCAGCTAAGGGATTGGACATGCGAATAATCCTTGATTTGAGCGCAATTGCTCCACGACTTGACAATTAACCAACCGCAATATCTATGTTAGAGGCTTGCGGGTTAGGCTCGCGATTGTAGGATTTGACGACTTAAATTCAATCCCAGTAAGGGATGTCGTCGAGTTGGCGTCACTCTGCCAACGGAAAAGGTCGGCTTAACGGGTCTCTATTGCTTAGACAAGTAATCGGGTATGTATGGCCGCCGACCAACAGACTGGGGTGTGAGTAACTGCGAACCTGATAACACGAAGACGAAATAACTAGGCGCTCCTTCATTTAAGGAAGCTAGGTTGTTTGGGCGAGACACTCACGTTTGGCACTAGATTTGACTTCTCCCGCCAAGATGTAAAACGATTAACTGTACAAGTCAGAAGCGGCTCCGGGCAAAAGAGCATGGCAAAACGAGCACCTAAAAAGAAATTCGACGCAGCCGAAGCCGAAGGTAAACACTTGGTCATCGTGGAATCACCCACTAAAGCCAAGACTATAAATAAGTACCTGGGCAAGGACTACTTTGTGATGGCGTCGGTAGGCCACGTACGTGACTTACCAAAAAGCGCACCGAAGGGTACCAAGCGGAAAGATCACCCCGTTCCAGGTGTCGATTTAGCTAATCGATTCCGACCCACCTACGAGGTGATGCCGGACAAAAAGTCGACGGTCACGGACCTCAAAAAGGCCGCAAAAAAAGCTGCTGACATTTGGTTCGCGACTGACCTCGACCGCGAAGGAGAAGCCATTGCATGGCACCTCGCCGAAGCGTTGGGCGTACCAACCGAAGAAGCCAAACGTGTCGTCTTCAACGCCATCACGAAGTCCGATATCGAGCGTGCTTTCGATTCACCACGTGGGATCGAACAGAACGTCGTGGATGCTCAACAAGCACGCCGCATCGTCGATCGAATTGTGGGCTACCAGGTATCACCGCTGCTCTGGCGCAAGGTTGCGGCAGGGCTAAGCGCGGGTCGTGTCCAGTCCGTCGCCACACGATTGGTCGTTGAACGCGAGCGAGAAATTGAAGCCTTTATTCCCGACGAATTCTGGCGAATTGGCGGTCTCTTTGCTACCGAAGTCGGCAAAGCCGACGACATTTCGAAGAAGTGGGACGCTTGGATCAATGAAGAAGATCGAACCATCAAAGCACAAAATCAATGGCTGAGCGAACACAAATGTCTACGCTCCGAATTGACACAGTTCGAAGGCAAAAAGTTCGACGCAACCGACCAAGTGGCGGCACGCAAAGTCGCTGAGTTGATTGGCTTCACGGTCGATGAAGTCAAAGAAACAGAAGACCCGAAAGGCAAGGGCCCAGCAAAAACCAAAGTCAAATTTATCGGCAATGTGAAGAACGCGCCGAAGTATTCAATTTCGAAAATCGAAACGCGCCGCACGACAAGCAAACCATCGGCTCCCTTCATCACGTCGACGATGCAGCAAGCGGCAGCTAACCGACTTGGCTTTCAACTTCGCCGCACGATGCAAACCGCGCAGCGACTGTACGAGGGTATCGATCTGAAAGGTTCGCGAGGCCAAACGGGTTTGATCACTTACATGCGAACCGACTCGACGCACTTGTCTGGTGACGCGATTAATATGGCTCGAACGTTCGTCAAAGAAAGCTACGGCGACGACTATTTGCCCGAGAAGCCCAACGTCTACAAGTCTTCCAATAAAGACGCTCAGGAAGCACATGAAGCGATCCGACCGACAGATGCATCGATTACACCCGAAATCGTAAAGAAGCAGCTCTACGACGATCAGTAGAAACTCTACAAACTCATCTGGTAACGTTCCGTCGGCTGCCACGTGCTC
>CAYNJG010000063.1:0-32431 GCA_964397295.1 uncultured Pirellulaceae bacterium | reverse complement strand
ATGTCCGAGTTTATGGAGAAGCTCCAGGCACCGTTTTACGCATTCCACGATATGGATGTGCGACCGGAAGGTTCGACACTCGCGGAATCGAATAAGAACTTCGATGCGGTCGTTGAAGTCTTGAAAGAAGAGCAATCACGCACCGGTATCAAGCTGTTGTGGGGTACGGCCAACATGTTCTCAAATCCGCGCTATATGCACGGAGCTGCAACGACCTGCAACGCGGACGTATACGCGTATGCGGCGAGTGCTGTGAAGAAGTGCCTTGAAGTTACGAATTACTTGGGCGGCGAGAATTATGTTTTCTGGGGCGGCCGCGAAGGTTATCAGAACCTCTACAACACCGACATGAAGCGAGAACTAGATCATCTCGGTCGTTTCTTCCACATGGCCGTCGACTACGCTGACAAGATTGGCTTCAAGGGAGTTTTCCTCATTGAGCCGAAACCGAAAGAGCCGACCAAGCACCAGTACGATTCGGATGCTGCAGCATGCATTAACTTTTTGCGGGCCTACGGACTAACTGATCGGTTTAAGCTGAACATCGAAACTAACCACGCGACGCTCGCGGGTCATACGATGATGCACGAGTTGGACTACGCTGGCGGTCAGGATCTCCTGGGTTCGATCGATGCTAACACCGGCGACATGCTATTGGGGTGGGATACCGACCAATTCCCAACGGACATTTATCTCACGACGCAGATCATGCTGATGCTGCTCAAGTACGGTGGTGTGGGCCCAGGCGGGGTGAACTTCGACGCCAAAGTGCGACGCGAAAGCTTCGAGCCGATAGATCTCTTCCACGCGCACATCGGAGGCATGGACGCGTTTGCTCGTGGATTGAAGATTGCTGCTGCCATGCGAGCGGACGGCGCCTTGGATAATTTCCTCAAGCAACGTTACGCCAGCTGGAACACTGGCATCGGTGCAGAAATCGAGCAGGGTAAACACTCGCTTGAATCGCTTGAGGCATACATGCTCGACAAGGGCGAAGCGGCACCGAACGAAAGTGGTCGCCAGGAAATGCTTGAGAACCTCGTAAACATGTACATCTAAGCAGGCTTGATGTACCGATAACCACGCGGCGAATAGAAAAAAAGGCATGTGCACCAATGGTACACATGCCTTTTGATTTAAGCTTTCGTTTGGATTCGCTTAGAAGATGTAACCTTCTTCACCGTGCTCTGCCAAATCGAGGCCACGCGTCTCGTCCTCTTGCGTGACTCGCAGGCCAATCGTGGCCCCAATGATCTTCAGCAAGATGAACGTCGCGACGATGGAGAAGATCCACGTGACAACGGTCGCTGCGATTTGACCGATCAGAACTCGAGTTTCTCCTTCGATCAAACCAAGCGGCTGACCGTCGTCGATATTCCAGCAAGCGCGAGTCGCGAAAACGCCCGTCAGGATAGCACCCAACGTTCCGCCAACACCGTGAACGCCGAATGCGTCCAGCGAATCGTCGTAGCCCATTTTGCTTTTGATGGTCGTACATGCGACGTAGCAAACAAGACCCGCGATGGCTCCCATCAGCAACGCAGGCATTGGCTGAACAAATCCAGCTGCCGGAGTGATACAGACCAAGCCAGCCACGGCACCGGAAGCGGTTCCGAGGATACTCGGTTTGCCACGCGTGAACCATTCGATCATGGCCCAAGTCACGGCACCCGCCGCTGCGGAAAAGTGTGTTACGCAAAACGCGCTGGTTGCGAGAGCATCCGAAGCCAGTTCGCTTCCAGCATTGAAACCAAACCAACCAACCCACAACATCGCTGCACCCAACGAAGTGTATGTCAGGTTGTGAGGTCGCATGTCGTCGCGGCCATGGCCAAGACGTTTGCCAAGCACGAGAGCACAAACGAGTGCAGAAACACCCGAGCTGATATGCACGACTGTTCCGCCGGCAAAGTCGAGTGCTCCGCCCATAATTCGATGGAGGTTTTCGCCGGCAGCAATCTCTGCCGACGTATTGAAAGCGAGGATGCCTCCGCCCCAAACCCAATGGCAAAGCGGGCAGTAGACGAGCGTTCCCCAAAGGACACTAAACACCACCATCGCACTGAACTTCATGCGCTCAGCGAAAGCACCGCAAATCAAAGCGGGTGTGATGATGAAGAACATGCCTTGGAAAAGCATGTGTGTCAGTCGAGTGATTGCACCTTCCATGGGCGTTTGAGGTCCGCCCACGTCTTCGCTCCAGAAACTCTGAACGTTGTTCATCATCAGGTAATCGCCGTTGCCTATATACGGATTGTCGCCGCCGAAACACAGCGAGTATCCGTATAGCCCCCACAACACGGTCATCAGTCCCATAAGAAACAGGCACTGCATCATGACACCCAAAACGTTTTTGCGGCGAACGAGGCCGCTGTAAAACATGGCGAGACCAGGCGCGGTCATGAAGAGGACCAGCGCGCACGATGTTAGCATCCAAGACGTGTTACCAGCCAATTCGCCGGCGTCCATATCTTCAGCATATGTATCGCCTTCTTCGACAACTTCTGGCGCGGGTTCCGTGGCTGGATCCTGCGCAAACGACAAATTACTAAGGGGAAAACCCACTATCAGGTACGTGAGTAAAGTAACCAAACACAAATTCCGCCGCATGAGTGGGCCTTTCAACAATGAGATGCTTAGGGATAGCAATCAATTCCGCCTTTTGTAGTTGGCCGTTTCCAGCCGATTGATCGCACAGATTTCAACGAGAAACCAATGAGCTTGAGAGTTGAGATGTGAGAGGGCCTGAATCTCTCACGACTAAAGCGCGCACGACCAACCAAAGAGGATTGTCCGATTGGCTTCAGTTTTCAAGAGCCCTGATTCCATTCTTGCGCGATTTGCTTTAATCTTTTGGCTTCAACACGTGGGATTTTAGCGCTTTTCTAGCGGGAAGGCTGAAATCTATGTCTCGACATAGTGACTCCAAGTTTGGAGATTCACTTTCTCTTCTCTTTGTTCCCCTTTTTCTCCTCCTTGCGAATCACGGCGTCGTGGACGCTCAGGACGCCGAACCGGCAATCGATTCTGGCGACACTGCTTGGATTTCGCCTGGGGAGCACCTGGCGTTTTTTGTTGCGCCGCTATTCCATACCCAAGACTTTCGCGACTCGCGCACGCATGGGTTCTGGTTCAACGTCTTCACCAGTCCAGTACTTGATGCTGATTACACCTTGATTCACGAGCATACCCAGGCCGTTGATGACGGTGCATCCTTTCGCCTCGGCCGCTTTGATTAATTGGGTTTCCAGCGGATTGGGAATTACATCCGCGACCACCATTGATGTTTCGAGCGAGTTGACATCAAGATCAAGCTTCGCGTCGACATCAGGAAACAGACCAATCGATGTTGCGTTTACAACGACATCGGTGCCGGCAGGAACCGAGTAAGTGCTGTCCCACTTCACGAACTCGACGTCAGCCGGAGTCTTTTCATTCAGCAAAGCAACAAGTTCTCGCCCACGATCTTCATTGCGGTTTACGAGTGTGATCTTCTTCAAGCCAGCAAGCGCCACTTCAACACCTATCGCTCTGGCCGCACCACCCGCACCGAACATGACCATGGACTTGCCGTTCGGATCGATCTTTTCACTAAGCGAAGCCAGAAACCCTTTTCCATCGGTATTCTCGCCGATGTACATTCCGTCTCGCCGGACCACGCAATTCACGGCGCCCATGATCGAGGCAGATTCGCCCAGTCCGTCTAAGTGTTGAATGACTTCAACCTTGTGTGGCAACGAGCAATTGAACCCAGCCCAATCCATCGCTCGAGCACCCAATACGGCGTCTGCAAGTCGCTCAGGCGGCACTTCGAAGTTTACATAACGAAAATGCAGACCGTGGTGTTGATATGCGGCCTCGATCATTTCGACCGTTGGGTTTTCTGCGGCTGGCTGAGCAAAGGAGCCCGTGATGTTGTGGAGAAAGTTGGGAGCATTCATCTCAGTCATCTCTTGAAATGCGCGAAACCAGGAACGAATTGATTTGATCGGGCAATATAACCGATGGCACGGGCTTGGTTCACGGTTCGTTCGTGATTTTTGCTCCGACGCCAGTTATGATTGGGCAATGCAAGAGGTGAATAATCCATCGGCGAAAAATGGGATCGAACGATATTCTTCGTACGTCTTGCTCTGGTTTATCGAATTGGTGTTTGTCGGCGTGATTCTAGCCGAAGAGCCTTCCGTCGACTTTAGTCGCGATGTTGCGCCGATTCTCTCTGCGAATTGTTTTCAGTGCCACGGCCCCGATGGGGACCAGCGTGAAGCTGACTTGCGGTTCGACCAACGACAAGAGGCGTTCGCAAAGCTTGTTGATGGCGGGCATGCGATTGTACCCATGGATCCGGAACGCAGTCAGCTTATTGCGAGAATCAAGTCTGATGATCCTGATTTGCGAATGCCACCGCCCGATTCGAATTATCGGCTTACCGAACAACAGATTCAAACGCTCGAAAAGTGGATCGAGCTGGGAGCTCCGTGGTCCAAACATTGGGCGTTCGAACCGCTTTCTTATCAATTGCCGGCGGGCGATTGGGATTGGGGGACCACGCCAATCGATCGTTTTATTCTTCGAAAGCTGAAGAAACAAAACGCGAAACCTACGCACGAAGCAGTCAAGCGTAACCTGATTCGACGCGTCTACTACGATTTGCTTGGACTACCTCCCAGCGTGGAAGATGTCGATGTGTTCCTGGCGAACGATTCGCCCGACGCATACGAGCAACTAGTCGATCGATTGTTGGCTTCGCCGCGGTATGGCGAACGATGGGGCCGGCACTGGCTCGATGTCGCTCGATACGGAGACTCGAATGGTGGCGACGAAAATCATCTCTATCCGTACGCTTTTCGCTACCGCAACTATGTGGTGGATGCGTGGAACCGCGGCATGGCTTACGACGAGTTCCTTCGCCAGCAACTCGCGGGTGATCAATTCTATTACCCGGGCGATGCGAAGCTAGATGCGATTACGGCCACTGGCTTTCTGTCGATCGGAATGAAGATTCTCGCGGAACAAGATCCCGTGAAAAAACGGGCTGACATTGTTGATGAGCAGGTTGATACGTTTGGCAAAGCGATACTAGGTCTGACGTTGGGTTGCGCTCGGTGCCACGATCACAAGTTCGATCCGATTCCTACTACCGATTACTACGCACTAGCTGGGATTTTTCACAGCACGGAGATTCACGACGGCGATCTGGAAACGAAATCATATCTCGAAGCGAAAAAGAAGTATGACGAAGCATTCGCAAAGCTTGAATCGAAAAAACAATTGCTCGAACAGCAAATCGAATCCGAGACGAAGGGCGGAAAGTTAATCTCGCGTCAGGCCGAAGACTTTCAACGCGGCAATGTCGCAGTTGTCAAAGAGGGCTACGGGAAAGGCATTGGCATCATCAGTGATCCAGGGGGCGGTGATAACTTTGCTGAGTATGACCTCGAGCAAGACGAGCCCGCGGAGTACCTTCTCCAATTGCGGTACGCGGCTGAGAATCCCCGTCCAGGGAGGATTTTGCTGAACAATGGTGTCGTGAAAGAACCGGCGATCACCGAGCAAACAGGCGGCTGGTTTCCGGCAGATCAAAAATGGTTCACAGAATGTCGGCTGAAGCTGTCGGCAGGCAAGAATACGTTGCGATTCGAATCGAAACCGAATATGTCGCATGTTGATCGTTGGCGACTTGTGCCAGTAAGTGCGTCAGCAGAACTATCGAGTGCCTTTGATGAACTCGAAACGCTTACGAATGCGATGGCCGAATTAGCGAAGCCTGAAGCTCCAAAAGCGATGGCTGTGAAGGAAGGCGAAGTAACCAATACTCGTGTTCATAAGCGTGGTAGTCATCTGTCTCTCGGAGACGAAGTGCCGCGGCGATTCGTCTCGGTCATTTCTAACGGATCAACTCCCAAAGTCGCAGAAGATAGCAGTGGACGAAGAGAGCTGGTGAAATGGCTGACGGATTCCGCTTCTCCAGCGTCGGCATTGACGAGTCGTGTGATGGTGAATCGAATTTGGAAATGGCACTTTGGCCATGCTTTGGTGGGAACGCCGAACAACTTTGGTTTACAGGGTGAACGGCCAACGCATCCCGAGTTGCTTGACTATTTGGCCGCGTCGTTGGTTCGAAAAGATTGGTCGATCAAGCAACTGCAAAGAGAGATCGTCCTTTCTGACACTTACCGTCAAGCGTCCGTCCGTGGCCGTTCTGTGCCGTATGCGAGTTGGCAACCGAAACGCGTGGAGGCAGAAGTGTTTCGCGATTCTCTGCTGTTTCATTCTCGTTCGCTCGATGTCGGATTTGATGAATCGCCGCCGAACGTGAAATCTCAAGATCCATCGCCGGACGACTTGCGAAAGAACCGTGAAACGTACGATTCATCGCCACGTCGCTCGATCTATTTAACGATCGTTCGCACGAACGTGTACAAGCTACTCACGCTTCTGGACTTTCCCGATTCCTCGACTCCCATTGCGAATCGTCCAAGCACAATCGTTCCGACGCAGGCGCTGTTGCTGATGAACAGTCCGTTCATGATGCAGCAGTCCTCGAAAGTGACGGATCTCATGCTGTCTGCAACGGAAAAGGATAGCCTTCCTGGGCTACCGGCACGCCGTACAGCCTGGCTATATACGAATCTCTTCAACCGTGAACCAACGTCGGCGGAGGAAAAGGCGATTGCGAGAATGCTGCGTGACTATTTGGAAACGGGTAGTTCTAACCGCGAAGCTTGGACTGCCATCTGCCAAACGCTGTTGACCAGCCACGAATACTTTTACATCGACTAAGCATGCAGCCGTTTAACGCAACTCGACGAGATCATTTGCAGAGTCTTGCACTAGGGTTTGGTGGACTTGCATTTTCTTCTTTGATGCATAGTCAGACTTCGGCGAGCTCGACGGGATTCCGATCCCATTTTGCTCCTCGGGCAAAGCGTGTGATCTTCTTGTTCATGCATGGTGGTCCGTCGGCGATTGATTTGTTCGATCCAAAGCCAACGCTTGCGAAGTATGACGGCAAGCCGCTGCCGTTTGATGGTTCTCGTGTGACATTCGCCAAACGCGGCAACTTGATGAAGTCTCCATGGAAGTTCCGGAATACAGGCGATTCTGGAATTCCAATGTCCGAGTTGTGGCAGCACTTGCCGTCGGTCGCGGACGAGCTTTGCATGATTCATTCCGTATGTGAGACCAATGTTGCTCATGGCGGTGCCTGCATGAAGTTGCACACAGGTGACGAAGCTTTCGTGCGCCCAAGCCTGGGATCGTGGATTGGCTACGGGCTCGGTTCGGAAAACGAAAACTTGCCTGGCTTCGTGACGATTTGCCCCACCACCTTGCACGGTGGTGTGAATAACTTTGGCTCCGCTTTCTTACCGGCCGAGTACCAGGGCGTACCGCTGGGAACGCCGGGTTACCCGAACACATTGGCAAAAGACGCTACGTTCGACTTCATGCAAAACGGTTTGCGTACGAGTGAACAGCAAGCATTGCAGTTGCGGCTATTGCGTGAATTGCACGAGTCGAAACCGATCTCGGGAGGCATCGATGGCGAGTTGGACGCGCGTTTGCGTTCTTTTGAGCTCGCGTTTCGCATGCAATCTGCCGCGCCGGAGGCAATGGATGTCTCGCGAGAAACCGAGCACACGCGAAAACTGTATGGGATCGATTCGAAGCAGACCGAGAATTTTGGCCGGCAGTGTTTGTTGGCCCGGCGATTGTCAGAACGTGGCGTGCGATTCGTGCAAGTAAGTCACGCACACACGCTGCCGTTCAACAACGAGCAATGGGACCAACATACCCATCTCGAAAAAGGGCATTCGATTAACGTTGGTCAAATTGATAAGCCAATCACGGGCTTGCTAGTCGATTTGAAGCAGCGTGGTTTGCTCGACGATACGCTGGTTGTTTGGGCCGGTGAGTTCGGGCGGACTCCAACCGTTCAAGAAGGCAACGCCGAGCCCGGTCGCGATCACCATCCGGAAGGCTTCACGATTTGGATGGCGGGCGCCGGAGTGAAGGGCGGTCTGCGATACGGGAAGACCGATGAGTTTGGCTACTACGCAATCGAGAATCGGTTTACGATCCACGACTTTCACGCAACGCTGTTGCATTTACTCGGACTCGACCACGAACGCTTGACCTACCGTCATGCGGGACGTGACTATCGTTTGACAGACGTGGCAGGCAAAGTGCCGACCGAGATTCTGTCGTAGCCGACTGTCGTCTGTGTTATTGATCCTGAGAGTAGATCAACGCCGAGTACGAAGGCAACGTTACCAAGCCGGACTGACCGAAGCCATCGTAGGCAACTCCGTCGGCCGTTGAGTCGAATGCTGGTACCTCACCGAAGTCTTGATCGTATTCCGGCGCGTCCGTGTTCATTCTCAGTTTCCACAATCCACCGTGCGGGAATCCCACGCGGTAGTCATGCAGCGTTCGATTTGAGAAATTGAAGATGACAACGGTGTCATCACAGGGCCCACCTTGATCCCAGCGGTGCATCGCCAAGGCTTTGTCTACGTTGTTGATGTGGTGGCAATGGACGTTTGTACCACGCAGACCGCGAGTCGTATCGAACCAGTTACGTCGTAAACGAACGAGGTCACGGTAGAGCTGTACAATACCCGAGTAACGTTCGCAGCGTGACCAATCAAGCGGGTCAGTATCAGCGAACCAGCGATCTTCGAGGAACTCTTGCCCTTGGAAGAGCATTGGAATACCTGGTGAAGTCAGCGTGACAGCTGCTCCCAATGTGGAGCGTTTGCGTGAGAACCAGCTATCAGGATAGTTTGGCCAGATCTCTTCGGCGATACGCGCTTGTCCGTTGGCTACTTCGTCGTGCGACTCGGTGTAGATCACACGCTGCAAGGGATCACCATTGAGTCGGTGTCCGATAGCGTCGGCGACTTTGACCATGTCGCGATCTTTGTCTTGTTGGGTGACGATCGCGTGACGAATAGTGTGTGTGAATTTTGCAGACCATTGTGAGTCGAAACCTGCGCCACCTTCTTCCTCGGGTTTAGTAATCCATTCATTTTCACGTAGGTCTTCGGCAATCAGTAGTTTCCATGGCTGTCGCGCGTTGACTTCGTGGTTGATCCATTGCATCAAACCCCAACCGTCGGGAAGCTCGTTGGAAAAGCCGTCTGCGTATCGGATGTACGCTGTGGCATCAAAACGGAGCCCGTCGATTTGGAATTCTTCTAGCCAGAAAAGTGCGTTGTCGCGCAAGAACTGTCGAACTTCTCCGCGACCGTAGTCGGGTCGCGTGTGACCCCATGGAGTTTGTGCGCGATTGTCGTCATAGATGTAGATGCCGCCCGAATGACCAAAGTCGCTCCAGCCGTCAAATTGCCACAGATCAATGTCTGTCGGTCCGAAGTGGTTGTAGACAACGTCCAAGATCACAGCGATGCCGCGTTCGTGAGCGGCTTTGATGAATCGACGGAACGCTTTGGGTCCACCATAGTCTCGCTCGATGGCGAATTGATGAGCAGGATTGTAACCCCAGCTTCGTGAGCCAGGGAACTCAGCGCTAGGCATGATTTCGATCGCGTTGATACCGAGATCATTGGCTAGATAGTCAAGCTTCTCGATAGCCTTGTCGAAGGTGCCAGGATGATCCTCCTGAGATTCGGTAAACGTACCGATGTGCATTTCGTAGATCACCCACTCGTGCCAGGGCGGTGTTTGGTAGTTCGCGGTGTCTCCCCAGTCGAAGGTGGGATCGATGATGACACTGTTGCCATTCGAGTTGGTAAGTTCGCGAGCGTATGGATCGTTGCGGTAATGGATTTCGTTGCCGCGGTGAATTGCAAACTTGTATTCGTCGCGGTAGTTCGCGCCTTCGACGACGGTTGCCCAGTAGCCGGAACCTTCTTGCGTAAGAAAGTGTTGGTGTGGGTTCCAGTCGTTGAAGGTACCGACGACAGAAACTCGCTCGGCATTTGGCGCCCAAACGCGGAAACGACATTGATTGTCGGCGAGTAAGTTGGCGCCCATTCCAGGTGCACTGGTAGGCGCGTCTTGCGGCGAAATTGAGAGTAAAGCGTTGGACATCGGTCTGCTTTGCGGCGAGAGTTTATCACATGATTGGATAACCAAATGTAGGTTTTCGCTCGTCACTTGGGTTGGCAAATTTGGTCCGTCTGGCGCGGTCTTAGCGGTTTCACACGAGATTTCGGATTTCCGAAGGCCAACTTTTCAACCGAATTAACTTAACGGTTGAAAGAAACCCCAAGTCGCTCAAGATCATTTGCCAACTGATACGGCGACACAAACTGAACAGCATTCCAACCGAGTTGCTTTGCACCATCGACGTTTTCTAATCGATCGTCGACGAAGAAGGCGTTAGCTGGTCCGACATTCGCTTCTTTGATCGCCGTTTCATAGATACCCGAGGCAGGTTTCATCGATTTCGTCTCGTAGCTGGTGATCACCGGATCGAAGATCTGCGAGAGCAACGGAAAACTCTTCGCAGCGAACTGCCAATGTGCTTCGCAGGTGTTTGACAGAATTCCAACGCGATTGCCGGCAGCTTTGAGACTTGCTGCGATACGAAATGATCCCGGAATGGGCTCAAAGATATCGCTCCACTTCAGACACAGTTCTTCGCAGGAGATCGTTGAATCGGTTGCCGCGCAGAACTGTTGGTGAAACTCCGTAGTTGTGAGCTCCCCCATTTCGTACCGGTCGCTGAGTCCGTCTCGTTGCAGGACTTTTTTGACTTGGTCTACATCAATGTCGGCCGCTTTGGCGATCTGTTCGAAGCCACGGTCGTGCGTGAAGTCGAGCAATACTCGTCCGAGATCGAAATAAAGGAATTGGATGTCTGGCAACACAGTCTCGCAGTCGTAGCGGAGAACTAGAAGAACTTGATGTTTAGCGGGTAGTCCCAAACTTCGCCGCTATTCGCCTTGATGCCTCCAATGATCGAGAAAATAGCAGACACGAACGGAAACAAGATCAGCAGAGGAATACCGATCGCAACAAAGACGAGCAGAATGGAAATGAAGATGTAGATAAGCGAAGTTATAAGCCAGTTGGCTACGACTTTTCCGTGAACATCAATTTCTGGCATTTCGTCTTTTTTGATTTGCCAAAGTACAATCGGCAAAATCCAACCAGCGACCGGCACGACGAAACCGGCGAGAGTTGAAAAGTGGATGAACATCGCCCACTGCCGAACATTGCGCTCGTACTCGGTGACCGGGGTCTGAGTATGTGGTGTGGATTCGTATGGATTAGGTTGTTCGTTCATTGTTGCCCCCTGGTTGAGTCGATGTATCTGAAAGGGTATTCGGATTTACTGTTGCTTTATTTCCCGAATTCGAATTTGGCGGTACCAAGCCTCTGACGGCGGCCCGCCATGAATCTGGAGCCCAATCAAGCCCGAGTCCGCAATATTCTCTTCCATTTCCTGGTAATCCACGGTCATTTCGCCGTTCAACCAGATTCGAATGCGGGGTCCCTCGCAAAGAATTCGGTACTCGTTCCACTCGTTGAACTTTACAAGTTTTTCCAGGGCCTCATCGTCTTCGGGGCCGGCTAGCACCTTGCGGCGTCGCGACTCGTCGTAGAGTTTTCCCCACCAGACTTTTTTCCACGCTTTGCCCATGTCGACTTGGTAGCCGACCATCTCATGTTTGGGGATGTGTTTCCCTTTTTCCTTCGACTCGATCTCTTCTTTCGTCGCTCGGCGACTGCGGATTTGGATTCCTGCGTTACCACCTTCGCCAATGAGCTTCGCCTGTAGTCGGAGTTCGAAGTTCTTGAACTCAGTCTTGAACGTCAGAAATTCGTTGTTCGGAACCTTATTATCCATCGAACCACCGACGATCGATTCGTCTTGAATCCGAAACATATCCAGATTGCCCGACCAGCCGTCTAGTTGCTTGCCGTCGAACAGGGACTTGAAATCCGATTCCGGAGCGACGGTTTCGGTTTCTTTCGCCACGATGTTGATGGAAATGGTAAGGCAGATCATGCAAGCGATTGGCATGCGCGACATGGTGTAACTCCTTTGCCTGCGGCTAGTGGCGGGGAATCAAGATAAGTAGAATTCAGGATCGCAGTAACGAGCAGTCTACAGCATATGGGAAGTCAGATGACCCTCAACAAATACAGCCAGAGAATTACGCAACCCAAAAGCCAAGGTGCGTCGCAAGCGATGCTCTATGGAACGGGGATGACCGACGAAGACATGAACAAGCCGCAGGTCGGCATCGGCAGCGTCTGGTACGAGGGTAACACTTGCAATATGCATCTGCTGGACTTGGCCGCTGAGGTCAAAAAAGGCGTGTCGGACGCGGGGCTCGTCGGCATGCGATTCAATACGATCGGTGTCAGCGATGGAATCTCGATGGGCACCGAGGGAATGAGTTTTTCCTTGCAATCGCGAGACCTGATTGCCGACTCGATCGAGACCATCATGGGTGCTCAATGGTATGACGCTCTGGTCGCCTTGCCGGGTTGTGATAAGAACATGCCGGGTTGCATCATTGCCATGGGTCGATTGAATCGACCGGCCTTGATGGTATACGGCGGTACGATCAAGCCGGGATGTACGACGTTCGAAAACCAAGCGAACCCGACGACGGAAACTTCTCGCGATATCGTTTCTGCTTTTCAGTCGTACGGCGAGTTCCTTGCTGGCACAATCACGGAAGAGCAACGGAAGGAAATCGTAAAGACGAGCTGCCCTGGTGCTGGAGCTTGTGGCGGCATGTACACCGCTAACACAATGGCAAGCGCAATCGAAGCACTCGGAATGTCGTTACCGTACAGCGCATCGATTCCAGCGGTTGACGCGGATAAGATGAAAGAATGTCACGAGGCCGGTGCTGCGATTCATAAGTTGCTGGAACTTGATCTCAAGCCACGCGATATCATGACGCGTGAAGCATTCGAAAATGCAATGGTCGTTGTGATTGCGTTGGGTGGATCGACAAACGCCGTTCTTCACTTGATCGCGATGGCACGTTCGGTGGATGTGAGTCTTACGATTGACGATTTTCAAGCGGTCAGCGATCGAGTTCCGTTTCTTGCGGACCTCAAACCTAGCGGTAAGTTCGTACAAGAAGATTTGCACACGGTCGGTGGAACGCCGGCTGTGATGAAAATGTTGCTTTCCGAAGGTTTCATCAAGGGTGACTGCATGACGGTTACTGGTAAGACGCTTGGTGAGAACATTGAGGCTTTACCAGCGCTCAAGGAAGGTCAGAAGATCGTGCATTCGATTTCCGATCCGATCAAGTCGACCGGCCACATTCAGATCTTGAAAGGTAATCTCGCGCCGGAGGGTTCGGTTGCCAAGATTACGGGCAAAGAAGGTTTGAAATTCGAAGGCACCGCGAATGTCTTTGATTCGGAAGAAGATATGTTGGCGGCGCTCGAGCAAAAGAAGATCAATAAAGGTGATGTTGTGATCATTCGCTATGAGGGCCCCAAGGGTGGACCAGGGATGCCCGAAATGCTTACGCCGACTTCCGCGATTATGGGTGCAGGACTTGGGAAAGACGTCGCACTGATGACCGACGGTAGATTTTCTGGTGGTTCGCACGGTTTTATCGTCGGGCATATTACGCCGGAGGCTCAAGAAGGTGGCCCACTCGCTTTGGTGAAGACCGGCGACAAGATTACAATTGATGCGGATGGCAATCGCTTGGATATGGACGTATCAGATGCAGAATTGGCAGAGCGCAGAATGGCTTGGACGGCGCCGCCGTTAAAGGCCACTCGCGGAACGCTCTACAAATACATCAAGAATGTAAAGTCAGCGTCGGACGGTTGTGTGACCGACGAGTAAGAGTTCGACTACTCCCAAATCGGAGTCGTGATGAAAAAGCGTTCACCAGTTGTGGTGGTTGCGATTGAAGACGACGATCGATCTACGCTTGCAGATTTCTTCTCTGGTCTTGGGCCGTGGGGCGGGTCGGCGATCGCCCACGCGGTTTTCGTTTTGATTCTGGTGCTGTGGACGATTCCGATGCTGAAGAACGGAAGTCTGCAACTCACTGCCTTCACGGGTGTCGAAGAGGGGGATGTCGAAGAAATGTCCTTTGCGGTTGAGGACCTTAGCGGCGCCGATTTGGAAGTGGACGCTGATTCTCTTGTGCCGCCCGTCGACCCGCCTGAGCTTGAACCAATTGAAGAATTGTTTGATGTTGAAGTGGCGAAATTCGAAACCGAGATCGCGGCCGATCTACTCGCCGAAGAGACACTTACTGAAGCTGTTTCCGATCAAGTAACCGCGGTGGCATCGATGGCGGGCGGCGCCGTGGGTGAAGCGGGTTCGGTCGAACAAGCAGTCGATCAAATCACGGGTGGCATTCAAGGTCGTCTGGACGATGGCGACCTGTTGGTTGTTTGGCTTTTGGATTCTTCGTTGAGCTTGCAAGACGATCGGCGGCGAGTTGCCAGACGGCTCGCGTCGTTTTTGAAAGAAGCCAGCGTTGAACGTCATGACGGTCACGAATTGGTGAACGCTGTTGCGACGTTTGGTCGCAATTTCCGCGAAGCCGTTTCGCCGACCACGAAAAGTGAACCAGTTTTGAACTCGATTAAAAAGACGCCCGTTGATTTATCGGGTAAGGAAAACGTCTTCCTTGCAGTAGAAAAATGCGTCGTCAGATATCGCAAACGGTGGAAGTCGCAAATGATGATCGTCATCTGGACCGACGAGTCGGGCGATGATTTCGTCCGACTAGAAAAGACGATTGAGGGTGTAAAAAAAGCAGACGTTGCCGTCTCGGTTGTTGGTCCCTCTGCGGTGTTGGGTTCAGCTGAAGCTCTGCATGATTGGACTGATCCAAAAACGGGTCGCTATCAACCGCTACCGATTAGCAAGGGTCCCGACAGTGCCATGCCCGAGCGTATTCGCATGAGCTACTGGTTTCGAGGGCCGCCACCGCGAGGCGTTCGCGAACGAGGGCGTCGCTTTCCTGTTTGGTACGGCAACGATGACTTGCTCGGTTTGTCGTCAGGTTTTAGCCCTTGGGCACTAACGCGACTTTGTACCGAGACGGGGGGAAGCTACACGCTGTTTGATCGTGGTGCAGATCGACCGCCTTACGATCGCAAGTTGATGGAAGCTTATCGCCCGGAATATGGGCTGCTCGACGAATACAGAAAAAGCGTTCGCTCGCACCCGTTGCGGAACGCAGTGATGCGCGCTGTCAATGTTTCTCTTTCCGAAGACATCGCGACGCCGGACTTAATGTTCTTCGGCGTTCGTTCGCCAAATCCTCCGCATACGATCCAGCCGCTTTATTTTTCTCCTCTCGCGTTTCAGAAAAAGCTGAGTTCTTCTCGCCGAAGGATTGCTCGGCGCATACAACGCACGAGTTATGGATTGGAGAAAGCGTTAATCTGTTTGTCCAGCGACAGTAGTCCAGAAACCGGAATGGACGCGGAGTATCTTGCTGAGACGTCGCCACGCTGGAAAGCGTGGTTCGATGTGACGCGTGGACGATTGCTTGCGGTCAGCGTTCGGCTGGAGGAATACCGACTCGCGATGGAAGAAGTGATGCAACGCGGTGGACTTCGAGAAGATACAAATGGGCTTGTGTGCGGGCCGTCTTCACAGATGCGCTCAGAGGGGAAATATCTCGGCCGCGCGGAAGAAGCCGAGCGGCTGTTGATGCGTTGCGTGCGCGATCATGCGGATACACCGTGGGCTTATTTGGCTGAACGTGAGTTGGCTCATGGCCTTGGGGTATCGATACAGCAAATGTCGTACTCTCCCACAGGATCAATGAAGAAGCAGACCGGATCCAAGTTGCCGAGTTTCTAAGTATCAGGGAATCACCTTATGCAAGAACTGACTCCCTTACCAAGCAAGCGTCGCTTTCCAGTGGGATGGTGTGCCGTTGCGCTACTTGTCTTTATTGCCTTCGTGATCTTCGTATTCCGAAACACCATTCAGGTTAAGTACCACAAGTTTGTGTGCGACACGGCTGCAGGGGAATTCTTCCGCGGAATCACAGGTAATCCGCCAGGCCTCGTAGCCAGACTTATTGGTCCACGACATATGGATGACATGAGGAAACATAGCCAAGCGAAGTTGGTAGAATTCGGAGCACTTCAACACCGGCTCTATTTGTTTCCAAGGATTGAGGTTTCTACCGCCGCAAGTCAGTGGCTCTCCCATGAATTTCGGACCATGCAAGCCAAGTTGGGGCACCGTATGAGTTCCTCGTCTGGCGGAACGCGAGATAAGACGACCGGGAAACCAGTCCGCAGTATCGAAATCTGGCTGGACTCGTCGGAGGATGTTTCTCAGTGGGATGCGTGGAAGGCAAGCGTGGATGAGACTGAGATTGAAATGATGCAATTGGAAGAGGAGGAGTGACGATGGTAGATTGCTTCGCAAACTCCGATCACGAAAGTGATTGACTTGCCGACTTCGAAAATCACTGAGCCAAAGAACTGACGATGAAAATTAAGCCTCCCCTACGTTGCGTTGCCGCGATTGTCGCGTGGTTCGTGGTCGTTTCGGTGTCCAGTTCCCAAGAGTTGAAACAGACGCTGCAAGACCTCGAAGTTGGCGATCGATGGTTGTACAACGATTGGGATTCTGCAAAGGCAGCGGCTGCGAAATCCAAGAAACCGATTCTTGCTCTTTTCCGCTGAGTGCCCTGAGATGCCTGTATAGGCTTAGACGGGCAGGTTGTCCGTCAGGATTCAGAAATCAGTAAACTACTTGATCAATTCGAATGCGTGCGCATCGTTGGTATGAATGGTGTCGACTTGAATCAGTTTCAATTTGACTATGACCAAACATGGGCGGTGATGTTCTTCCGGTATGACGGAACGTTGCTCGCGAGATACGGAACTCGTGGCGAAACTGATGGGATGAAATACAATTCGCTAGAAGGCTTTACTTCTACGATTCGATCTGTGCTGCAAGTTGATAAAAACTGGCGTCCTAGCCAGAAGACAGACTACGCAAGGAAGCTTGGTCCGAAATTCGAACACAACGTACCGGAAAAGATACCATCTGCATCAATGAAGAGCATCTTGGCTCGAAAGAAAGACGGGCAGCAGAGTTGCATCCACTGCCACAACATTTACGACGCTCAACGTGACGTTGCAATTACGGAAGAAAAATACGATCCGATGAAGCGGTTCAAATATCCGCTTCCGCAGAACATTGGCTTAGAAATGGACATCGGGTCTGGGGTAAAGATTGCAAACGTTGTTCCCGAATCCGCCGCCGCAAGTGCTGGGTTAAAAGCTGGTCATCAGATTGTCGGTATCAATGGACAACCGATCCATTCCATAGCCGACGTGCAATTCGTACTGCATCGCGCCGCCGAAAACGCCGAGATTGATATCGAGGCGGTGGATAGTTCTAACAGAAGAGTGACAGCGGCGGTGTCGCTACAACCCGGTTGGCGAACGAGCGATATCAGTTGGCGAGCGTCCATGTACGGCATGCCGCCCAAGCCCGGCTTGTGGGTCGAAGCGACAGAGCCTAGCGAACGACGTCGGCTTGGCATCGCAAGAGACAAGCTCGCTCTAACGATAAAAGGTGTTTTTGGCAATGACGTGCGAAAAGCGGGGCTCAAAAAGAATGATGTGATCATTCAGTTCGGAAAAGAAACTGAGCGATGTGCCCCGGGCGAGTTTCACGCTCATCTGCGATTGAATTACTTCGAGCCCAACGCAACGCTAGAGCTGAAGATTCTCCGAGGCGGAAAAACCGTAGAGCAGATCGTGACGTTCGCAAACAAGTAGTGATCTTTGAGCGCGCCCGGGGTGGATTCGGTGAATGTCCAGGCTAAACAAACGATCAATCTCTGAATCCAATCCAAAGATAAAAACGGTTCATACTGAAATGATCTGTTCTTTCATTGGTCCAATGAATTTGAAAGAGTCTTCTTCTTGGCGGCCTTCCTTGGTGCGCTATAATGCCGGAGTTACCTGGACCGCAGAGGAAAGAGCCGCATGGCGACAGTGGAATCGACGACTCGACCGACGAATTTGGCCGAGCTCAAGGCAAGTGGATGGAAGTCAAAGAGTGTTAAGCAAGAGCTCTACGATAACTTTGTGAAGATGCTGTCATCGAAGGAGGAACTCTTTCCGGGGATCCTTGGATACGAGAACACAGTTATTCCAGAGATCAATCTGGCGCTGCTTTCCGGGCACGATATTTTGCTGCTCGGTGAGAAAGGGCAGGCGAAGAGTCGATTGATGCGGAATCTAGTACGCTTTCTCGATCCGTTTGTGCCTTATTTGGATATTCCCAACGCTCCGATTCACGAAGATCCTCTGAATCCGATTACGTCCGCCGCGAAGCGTTATTTGGCCGAACATGACGACGCGGAAGTGCCGGTCGCTTGGTGGGCTCGAGAAGATCGCTATGCCGAACGTCTCGCGCCTGGAACTAAGTTCGCAGACATCATTGGCGAGATCGATCCAGCCAAACTTGCGAGCGGTGTGAGTATGTCGACCGAAGACGCATTGCACTTTGGATTGATCCCTCGCATGCATCGTGGCATCTTTGCGATGAACGAATTGCCGGAGCTTGACGAACTTGTCCAGGTCGGACTTTTTAACATTTTGGAAGAACGCGACGTTCAGATTCGCGGCTATCCAGTTAGCTTCGATATCGATGTGTTTATTCTGTTCTCAGCCAATCCGTCGACGTACAACCGCAGCGGCAAAGTGATCCCGCAACTCAAAGATCGTATTGGCTCGGTGATTCACACGCACTATCCGATCGATCGGGATATGGGTGTGCAAATCATGGAGCAAGAATCGGGCGTCGAACTCGGCGGCGAATTCCCGGTCTCGGTGCCATACTTCATGCGTGAGATCATCGAGCAAATCTCATTGGAAGGTCGTAAGTCGAAGTACATCGACCAAGATTCAGGCGTGAGTGCTCGATTTTCGATTGCAAACTATCGCACGATGGTTGCAAGCGCACGGCAACGCGCGATCTTGCTTGGCGAAAAACCGGCGGTGCCGCGAATCAGTGATTTGGGTCACTTGTATTCGTCATCGCTAGGAAAGCTGGAGCTGGACATGATGGGCAGCAGCCAGATGAGTGAACGGCAAGTTTTGGATGCCGTAATTGCCGAGGCGATTCAAGTCGTGTTTGCAGAGTACGTGGATAAGCACGGTCTGGACGAGATATCGGAAATCTTTGCGAAAGGCGTGAAGATCGAAGTAAGCGACATGCTGCCTTCAGGTGAGTACGCGAAGCTGCTGCAACGAGTTCCACCGATTTGGGATAAGGCGTTCGAGGTCAATGCTTCGGAAGACGAAGCCGTGCGTGCGTCGTGTGTCGAATTCGTGTTGGCTGGTTTGTACGCGTTGGATCGCATATCTCGATCGCAGTCACACGGTTCGATTTACTACGAAACCTAAATCGAACGAGCTGAATTGACTGCGATTAAAACGAGGCGACTTGCATGATTCGGTTGACAAAGTTGTCGCCAATCATGCCCGTTACGAGTACCCAACTGACGTAGCCGAACGAAAGCCAAACAAGTCCATAGCAAGCGAGTTGAAATGGTGGGTAGAGGAAGTGAACGATGCGTTTGGTGAGGTTGTTGAACATCTGATTATCTCCGAAGGAATGGTCACCGAGGAATTTGTGGCCGCGCGGTGACCGCTACCGCATAACAGAACAAATTTCGGGCCAGTTGCCTTTGTTGATTATCCTCGTGAATTCCGTGGCCAGTGATGTCGAAACACCACCTGCCGTTTTGAAACGTTATCAAGAGTGGCCTTTGTATGGCAAGAAACAAACAAAACCGAAACCAAGCCCACAAAAAACTGGGTGGCGTGATTCACACGTACCAGAAGTTCGATCCCAAGCGGTTTCCTAGTCCCACGCAACCGCCGCCCGATATGGTCTCCTCAGCCTTCGAGCACCAGATGCGTTTTGGCTCACGTCGGAAGTTCACAGAAGAAGAACTAGCCCGAGCGATTCGTATCGATGCGAGTCAAATCCCGAACCTTGGGCCAAGTATCGATGCACTGCGAGAGATGCTGGAGGAACGTAAACGCAAAATCTTAGAAGCCTACGAAACCGACAGTGTCATGGGCTTGGTCGAGAAGAACTATCGAGACCAGATCGATGAGGCCCGTCCGCCCGCGAAGTTCAAAGACCAGTTCGAACAAGCGACTCAATTCGAACAGCTCTACGATCTCGAACGCATGTGGTATTCAATCGGCGACGATCAATCACCTTTTGCCAATGACTTAATGAAGCTGATGCAGTCGCTGGGCGAAAAGTACGAAGTCGAAGAACTCACAAATAAATACGAGTTCAAAGGCTCTACGCCGCTCACGGTACCTGAGGCAATTGCGGTTAGAGAGATGTTGGAGAAAATTGATGAATTGCTGAAGCAACTCGAAGAAGCGATGGAAAACGCTCAGCTCGCCATTATCGACATGGATACGCTCTCCGAATTTGCCGAAACAGAAGACCTTGCGAACTTGGAAGAACTTCAGAAGCAAGTTCAAGATATCGTACGTGAAATGGCGGAACGTCAGGGCCTGGAGCACGATGGCCAAGCTTTCCAGTTGACGCCTAAAGCGTATCGACTGTTTCAAGGCAAATTGTTGGAGCGAATTTTTAGCCAGCTCCAGGCGTCGAAGACGGGCCGTCACGATGTTCCGGTCGTGGGTGAAGGCGCGGTTGAGCTTCCCTCGACGAAGCCCTACGAGTTCGGCGACTCGATTGTCCAGATGGATATTCCACAGACTTTTATCAACGCCATGCTGCGAGCGGGGCCGCAGCTACCGATTCGCATGAAGCCGGAAGATATCGAGATTCATCGCACGCGTAATACGCCAAAGTGTGCGACTTCTGTGATCATGGATATGAGCGGATCGATGCGTTACGACTCGCAATACGTCAACGTGAAGCGTATGGCTTTGGCGATGGACGGGCTGATTCGCAAAGAATATCCGGGCGATTTTCTACAGTTCATCGAAATGTTCACGTTCGGTAAACCCGTGCGATCGGGCGAGATTATCGATCTTCTGCCGAAACCCGTCACGATTACCGATCCAGTCGTGCGATTCCGAGTGGATATGAGTAGTCCCGATGTTGTTGAGTCGCGGATTCCGCCTCACTTCACCAATATTCAGCACTCGTTGCAGCTCGCACGAAAGAGTTTGTCCGCACAAGATACGCCCAATCGGCAAATTATTTTGATCACTGACGGTTTGCCGACGTCTCACATGGACGGCAAGTACCTGTACCTCCTGTATCCGCCCGATCGTCTCACTGAAGAAGCCACGATGCGTGAGGCGATGCTTTGCAAACGCGAAGGCATCACGATCAATTTGTTTTTGATTTCCAGTTGGTCACAGTCGGAAGAAGATATCCAATTTGCGTATCGTCTGGCAGAAACAACGCAAGGACGCGTGTTTTTTACCGCTGGTGATGAGTTGGATCGCTATGTTGTTTGGGATTACGTAAAGCGAAAACGAGAAATCATTTCTTAGTTCGAATCCACCCAGGTAGGTGGTTTGCGACCCAACATACCCGCACTGAGACGTCACGCGCCAAAACGCAATCGCAACTTTTCTTTGTGGTCGTCGGTGATGAAACGGTTCACCGCGCAACAACCAATGCGAAGAAAAATATATCGGTTGTTGTTGCCTTTCGAATTAAGCGGAGCTACGATTGTTGAGGTTGATGCAACTTTGTCGGTGTGCGTCATAAATTTCCGATTCGCAGAGCTCCTACATGAGCCACGCCACAATCGATCATTCGATTCAAGAATTCTTTCGATCACCTCGTGTTGATCGATATCGTATCGCACAATTGGCGATCCAGAATTCAAGTGACTATGATCCCTCGGCTCGCGAAGTCTTATCGCTTGAGTCGCGACTTTCTCGCGTTGGCGGTGAGGATCTTTTTCCGGAAATACAGCAGATTTCAGCCGCTTTTCAGCTGTGTCCGAGGTTTCACTATCTACAAGCTCGCTTGAGTGAAATTCACGGTCGTATGAGCGAGATGCGGTCCGCGATACAGCGGATGCAACTTTGCTTGCGTTCGATTGCGGAAACGGGTGACGGTACGAAAACATCGCCCTTCCAAATCACGTTTCTATCCGATGCCGACGACATTGTTCGCGCGTTTGGCGAGAGTGTCCGGTGTCAGCAGCTAGTTGCCAGTCCTAAGGGATATCGTGACGTCATGACGGCACATTCGGGCGTTGAATTCTGGTTCGATGTTGAATCACTTCTTGAACATTCGTCTTCAGAAGCATCGGCCGACGTGTTCGAACGCTCCGTAATTTAATCTGGCGCGTAGTCTAACTTACTCTGCAGCGCCGAATACGTGATTCACAGACAGCGTACGTTTGACGAGCCGTTTTGACCAAATGAAATCGTTTTTGGCAATCAGTTCCGATGCTCGAGTGAAAAAACGACCCATTTCAACAATCTCTGGCGTCGATGGTTGCCGTGATGCTGGGCGAGTTGCGTGGTTCGAGATAACCAAAATGTAGTACTCGCCGGCGCTGGGCAGTTCCAAATCGTAGGTGCCGTTTCGATCAACTCGCGTATAGCCGCCACCAAACGCGCGAATCGCTTGTAGCAACGGCGTTGGCACATTGTTCGGGGCGATTTCTGGTCGAAGCACGCTGGAATCGAATTTCTCGTCTGGTTTTCGATTTGCGGGCAAAGCGACAACCACGGATTCGGCATCTGCGGCTGATTTTCCGCGTTGCGTAAGAAAAGAAATTCGCCCACTTACACGGTGCCATGTTCCGCCCCCAACCGCCGGGCTTTCATGGAAACGTGTTTCTCTGCCCATCGTCCAACCCAACAGAAACGCAACGATTGCGGTGCCAACGATGAGTCCACCGATGGAGTAAAACGCGGTACGTGATATGTGAAGTGGCCTACTAAGAGTGTCCGGGTTTTTGCGCGTGCCTGGTTCGGAGGCGGCGACATTTTGTGTTGCTGTACTGGGCTGGTATTCTTCAGTAATAGATTCCGTAGCGGTCTGCGCTGGCGTATTTGCTGCATCATCGGGCGCGTCGGGCACCAAAACTCCACCTTTGCATCGAACACATTGAACCGCTTCGCCGACCTTGCGTCGTGTTACGCTCAGCAGTTGACCGCAGTGTGGGCAAGTGAAGTGAATTTGCATGGCCAGTGATACGGTTCTTAAGCGTCGGGAAGTGATTGTGTCGATTTTACGGACTGACGAGCGGAACTATCGCTGATTCAGGGCCGCATGTCGGTATTCGTTGACTTTTTAGTGTAGCTCTCTTCAGAATAGAGGATGCCTCATGGCTAGCTGTCGTGTCGTTAGGCCGAGGAATGTGCAAAAGAGAGCAATGAACGTACCGCCGTCCACTCCATCTTCGAATGACATGAGAAAATATCCAGACTCAAGGTTCGTAAAGCCTGATGTATTTCGCGTGGTGTTGTGGTTGCTGCTAATAGCCATGTTCTGCACAACGTCAGCATTGCCCCTCCATGCACAAGGGCGATCGCGGCTAACGCTGAAAACTGGATTGACCTTTGACGGCAAATTTAGCAGCATCGACAAGCTTTCGAAGAATCTGGCGGTTCGCAACGTGGTTGCGGGCGGCGTACAGGTTCGCAACATCGTGATCATTGATGACGAACTACGGCGTACGTTTTTTCCGAAACGTAACCTTGTTCCGCCGATAAGAGCCGCTGAACAAGATTTTGTCGTCCCTATTTTTAAAAAACGGAAGAAAGTACACAAATCGATTGGCTTTCTCGGTGCAGTTCGCGGCGCCGAACCGTTTGATCAATTCGGCCGCCGGAAGATCTCCGTGAGGACGGCGTCGGGGTGGAGAAGTGTGGTCCAAGAGATCGTTGAGATTTCGCCCGTGTATACACGTTTGCAAAGTCGCGAAGTTACCTGGGACATGCGAATTGCCACCAGCAACATTCCCAGCGCTGACCTGCGGAACATTCTGATAAGTCGAGCCAAGCCACAAGAGAAAATCGAGGCTCGGTTCAACCTCGTACGAATTCTGTATCTCTCCGATCGATTTCTCGAAGCTGCCAACGAATTGGATGCGATCTTGAAAGATCATCCTGACATCGATCAACAACAAAAAGATGATCTAAAGCGACAGCGTGAATTGCTCGTCCAACAATATGCGCAGCTTTTGTTGAAAGAGATCGGCATGCGCAAATCGGCAGGCCAGCACACATACGCCAGCTTTCTGTTGCGCGGACTGCTCAAGGAAGATTCAAAAGTCGGTGCGACCGAGAATCGGATTGAAGCGGGAGAAATGTTGGCGGAATATGATAAGGCGATTGGGCAGGGCAAGGAAGTACTTGAGTTGCTGAAGCCAATGGTCTCCAAGAAAAACGGCAATCTTCCTCGCGAAAAAATGGTTCGCGATCTATTCACAGAAATAAAGTCTGATCTAAACATCAACAATTTGGATCGGATGGCAGACTTTCTGCGTTTGGCCAAAGGCGGCAATCTGACCGACGACGAAAAGCTGGCGATCGGGATCAGTGGCTGGCTGCTGGGCCAAGGCCAGATGGTGAAGCCAAATCTTGATGTCGCAAGTAATCTCTTAGAAGTACGAAACCTTGTTCGCGAATACTTGCGAGCCATGGGTACGGACGCCGCTACAAAAGCGACCCGCGAAGAACTGTTGGCCAAAATCAGACAAAGTGAAGGCGGGGCGCCGACATATGTGGCGCAGTTGTTGAAGAATATGAAGCCGCCGCTCGACATGCCGGAGCCAACAGATGTGGTGAATCAGTTCACGGTCAGCGTACCGAATACACCCGAAGGGTTTCCCGTCGAATACACCGTGCAGCTTCCGCCCGAATACGATCCCTATACGAATTATCCTACGATCGTTGCACTCCACATGGCGGGTTCGGCGCCGCAAGCACAAATCAATTGGTGGGCAGGGAAGTACGATGAAAAAACGGGTAAGCGAGCCGGTCAGGCATCACG
Source organism: uncultured Pirellulaceae bacterium (assembly GCA_964397295.1). Taxonomy (GTDB): domain Bacteria; phylum Planctomycetota; class Planctomycetia; order Pirellulales; family Pirellulaceae; genus CAYNJG01. The sequence continues at coordinate 7,497 of CAYNJG010000063.1, read as the reverse complement.
CCATGGCTACATTGTCGTCGCGCCCAAGTGGTCTGCCGCGAGCCAAACGAAATATGAATACTCGGCAAAAGAACACAACGTTGTCTTGACTGCTCTCCGCGATGCAACGCGACGATTTTCGATCGATTCCGATCGCGTCTTCATTTCCGGTCACGCGTTGGGTGGCGACGCGGCATGGGACATTGCTGTCTCGCATCCTGATCTCTGGGCCGGCATGGTTCTGATCGGTGCGAAAAGTGACTACGGCAAGGACTCACCGCTGTACACGACGTTCTACGAGAAAAACCCGAAGAACTTTCCGATGTACTTTGTTTTTGGAGAGCTCGACAACGGCAAGATGGCGGACAACGCGTCGGTGCTGAACGATTACTTCGATCCGAAATATGATACTGTTGTAGTGCAGTACAAAGGACGTGGTAACGAGCATTTCTTTGAAGAGATCTTACGCATTTTTGAATGGATGAACTTGCAGCAGCGCTCGATGCCTACGGAATTCGAGGTCGATTCTATGCGACCTTGGGACAACTTCTTTTGGTTCACCGAGTTCGAAAAATTCCCAACGCGAACGATGGTATCGCCATTCGAATGGCCCAAGACGAAACCTAGTTCTTCTCAGATCGAAGCGAAGGTTGGAAAGAACCGAATCAACGTGAGATCAGGTGGTGCAACGCGCACGACGGTTTGGCTTTCACCGGAATTCATCGACTTCGATGAACGGATGGAGATTTCTGTGAATGGCAAGAAAGTGCGCGACGACTTCCAACCAGATCTAGAAATAATGTTAGAGGACGCTCGAACTCGCTCTGATCGCCAGCATGTTTTCTGGTCGAAGGTGGAAGTCCGTAGTGGGCGCTAAATTAGTTTTCTGGCTTAGGCTCGATTCGCGGAAACGATTCCTGAAGCATGCGAAATGCTTCGATACCAAACCCTTTGCTTAACGCTTCTTGCGAAAGGATAAGCAGTTCGTTGCGGGGGATGCGGAGTTTACGGACGGTGTTCTCGGGGATTTGGAAGTACCAACCCTCCAGTCGCGTATTGAGCGCGGTAACTCGTTTTTGAGCGGCCGCGATCAACTTGTCGCGTTCGTCCGTCTTTCGCTTGTTCGCTTTGGTGATTCGCTCTACAGCGAGTTTGCGATCGTTTTCAGATCTCTCTTCGTTTTCACTGGGTAGCTCTTCCAATTCGGGCATGGGGAAAGCTGCGTCGTAAAGTTGTGGAACGATGTGCAAGTAACGGTTCAGTTCTGTACCTGCCGATAAGTCGTTTGTGTCTTGTTCCGCCAAACTACCAATCAAGACCCGAAACTGGACCCCTTGAACGGTGTTGACCAATAGTTCGCCTTGTGTAGCAAATAGTTGTGGCGGTTGATCCTCGGTTGATTGGTAGGAGTAGAAACCGAGCTGCCCGCTTGCTGCTCCCGCTTTCTTGCGAACATCGTTGATGGAAAGTTGGTCGATCGCTGCCAAAAGAAGATTGAGTTTCTGTTGATTAGGGATTTCGCCCATTGCCGGCGCGGTGGGCTTCAGTTCACCACCGCGAAACTCACGCAGGTCGTCAATCTTCCATTGTCCGGCGGAATCTAGAGAGACTTCCGATTCGTAGTTCACCGAAAGCTTAAGCGAATTGCCGTTGTCCGTTGCATTTACTTCCGTTGTGTAGTTGCGGAAAATGACGCTGGCGATGTCTTGCGGAGTGAACGGCAGCAAAGATGTGTCGATCCAATCGACGAACTTTGTTGACAATTGACTCGGATCAATTTCGACTTGGTATACACGCGACTTTCCAGGTCGACGAACGTAATATTGCCCCGCCAAGTCTTTCACTTGCTTGCCAATGATCAATTCGGCAAGCTGCTCGTTGGCATCGCCGGAGTTGCCTTTGACCTTGAACAGCGTGCCGATACCTTCGTCACCGATCTTTGTCGTTCCGTATTTCGGTTCAACCACCCCAAAGGTTTTGTGGTTGGCGTCTTGTTCGCTTACGACGCGGTTGACTTTGAGATCGATAAACATCGTTGCCGCACGAGCAACGCGGTCTTGTGCGTCTGCTGGGTAGCGTTGCTTGGACGGGATGACCCATTCGCCTTCGCGTTCTTGCTCGATTTCGAATGGCTTGAGGCTGCCCAATTCTTCATCGAAGGATAGAACTTCTAGGCCCGTTACCATCGACGGATCGGTGAGTTTTTCGAACAGTGGTTTGCCCACGTCTTCGCCAGTGAGTTGCTCTTCGCTTTCGATAACCGGTTGCGTCTTGACCGCAATAAACAGCGTGAGCACAGCAACGGCGACGAAAGCGAGTGTTTTCGTGAACTCTTTTCCGGACGTCTTTCGTCGTTTCGCTTTGGGCTTTTCTGTTGAGCTCATGAGTGGGTAGGGTCCGTAACTGGCAATTCTGGTTTCGCGATTTTATAACGAGGTACGGCGGTCAGACCGATCGTAAGCGTTCGTCAATAACGCCGACCAGTTCACGTTGTCTTCGTTTCCAAAACACGATGAGTCCAACAACCAGCGGAGGGATAGGTGGAAGGCATACGGCCAATGCTTTGTAGAAGTTTTGGACGCTAATGATCCGTTGGTTTAGTTTGCGTTCGATCTTTTTCTGCGTGCTGTCTCGCTCGCGGTTCATGCGTTCAACAAACGCTTGTTGTTTGCGTTGAAGCAGCATCGCTTCGGCGCGGAATTTTGCCTGTAACCGCTGCACTTCTGCCTGATCGTTGTTCTTGTCTGCGACGGTTAGTTCAGACTGGATTTCCTGAACCTTCTGTTGGATTTCGGCTTGGGATTTGGCTTGCTCGGCTTGAAAGATCTTGTCGAATGAGTCTTTGTCATTGGCGAATTCATCGCGGGCCGATTCGGTAGCACGGTTGACCATTTTTAAGGTGCTGTGCCGCGGTTGTCTTTTCCGGATTTCGATGAGCCGTTCGTCGCCCGCGAGGTGATCTAAAATGTTTAGTACGAACGGTACGTTGTCGAACTGCCAATTGGCAACTCCGTCCGGTTTCGCGCGAGCAATCAAAAAGTTACTGGCCATCAAGTCTGCATCTGCGACGAAGACAACGTTGACTTGGCCACCTTGCTTCGAGTCTTTCGCAGCACCGGGGCCGAAAATCCCTGACAACGCGGTTTCTTTTGCTTCGCCGGTAATCTTGGCAGCCAAACAGTACGAAACGCCCTCAGTGAGATTTCGGAATTTGGAATAAACGAGGTCTCGCATTGCGTTTTCGTTTTGATTCAGAATTTGCTCGGCTTGTTGCACTCCGCTCCACGTAATCATGCCGGTCGCCTCGTTGCCAGTAGTCACAAGCGACTCGAAATTCATGCCTTTTGATGCATCGTTGCGAATGGCGCCAGGATAGGCGAAAAGTAGTTGGTCGAGCCCTGACGTGATGGTGCTGTGAATGCTGATGGCGTCTTCCGGTCGTGCGCCGGGAGCATCGGGACTCGCGAAAACAAATTCAGGAGTTACCGCGAAGTTTTGCACAATCGGGTAAGGGTTGTAGCCTTGAAAAACGACGCTGGTATTCAGCGATAGTTTGACGCGAGCATCTTCGCTTTCTTCGCCAATCATCTCGATGCCGAGTACTTCCCATAAACGACGAACATCGCATTTGGCACGGCTCTGGCCAAAGTCCATCGATGTTGCCGGTGCGCGTATGAAGCGTGGGAAAGGATCTTCGAAGATTGCGGTTGGCTGGCCTGCTTTGATCGAATCAATCAAGTTGTCTAGTTGCGGCGGAGTCAGCGACGATGGTTGCACCACTAACAGAACGTCGAACTCTGCGATTGGGTCACTCGGGTCAACGGCAATGACTTCGTATTGTTTTTCGAGTTCGTCGATGATCAGCTCACCGGAAACGAAACTGGTTTGCCCTGAACTGTTCGTCGCAAAGCGATCAACGAGGCTGGCGAGCGTTTGCACCACGCCAATGCGTGGTCGTTTGGCATCTGAAACCGTATTGATGGACCGAATGAGCTCGTACTCGACGGGAATACCTTGGTCGAAAAACGGTACGATCACCGATTCATCCGCACGTTGAAAGGCAGCAGCCAGGAAGATGCGTTCTTGTTTGAGCGTACCGCGATCTTGCGTAGTGACGGAAGCTGGTTGGATATTGTATTGCTCGTCAGCACGTACGGCGCCGTCGCTGAACGGATCAAGATTGTCGTAGATCTTCACGTTGAGGCTATCGCCACCACGAGCCTTGAACTCGTTGAGCATCGTGATCAGGTCGAGCTTCGTGCGTGCGTATTGTTCGGGCACTGACTTACTGATGAACGCTTCGATTTGCACCACGCGTTCGGGGTCGAGCGACGCCAGTAGTTGATTGGTGTCTTCGGATACGGAACTCACCTTCTCACTAGTCATGTCGCGTCGAAAGGGATTGAACGTCGAAAAGATGATGTTCAGGCCAACCGCGATAACGGCGAGCGAAAGTGCACGCACGACGAAGTGGCCGAGTTTTGATTCGGAGTTTTCACCGCCATACCAATGCCTGCGGCCGATGAGGACGATGCACAGATACAATCCGATGGCAACGATCATCACGAAGAAAACAATCGGTCGAATGCCAATAACACCGCGTCCGAAGTCCTCGAACTGTGCTGAATGGCTCCAGTGGCTAATCGACTGTGCAAGTCCCGAAGAACGAACGATCAAGTCGGAGCTTGCCGTAAGAACAAGCGGGGCATTGAAAATGACGCCCAACACAAAACCAACGGTCAGGTTTTTGGTCAGGAAAGAAGCCGCCATGCCAAGCGAGAGCATTGCGAGTCCAATCAGCCAGTACCCTAGGTAAGTCGTCGCGAACAGCCCTGTGTCGATGTCCCCAAGCGCGAGGATGTTGAGTACGGTGAAATTCGCGATTTGCGAAAACAGTAGCGAAGCCGTGTAGATCGCTGCTACCGCGAGATACTTGCCCAGCACGATATCCCAGTCCGTCGCTGGAATGGTTAACAGCAATTCATCGGTGCCATTGCGTCGTTCGTCGGCCCAAATGCTCATCGTGATGGTTGGGATGAACAATAACATGACCAGCGGAAAGGTTTTGTTGAGTTCGCCAAGTGTGGCTAAGTTGGAATTGAAAAACTCGTGCGGCCAAAACGCAAACGCCGAGCCAACCAACACAAATAGGCAGATAAACACGTAGCCCGTCGGGTTGTTGAAGTACCCAAACAAGTTTCGCTTCATCACCGCGAACGTGGCGGGCTTGATTCTTGACAGTGGGATCAACAACAGTAGACAAGCGATGAGAAACACCGTGTCTGCCATGACGAGACGCATGACTTGCAGCAGCACGTCCAGCAATGTCGACTCAGTCTGCATTTCTTCTACCTATGTTTGGGCTGGTTCAGCGGTCGATTCCAAGCCTTTAGTCAGACGTCGGAACTCGCTAGACAGAGATTTGCCGCCCGTTTGAAAATCCTTCAGCGGTGCATCGGCAACCTTGATACCTTCGTTGACGATAATGACGCGCGTCGCCATGGCTTCGACTTCCTGCAGAATGTGGGTCGAAAGCAAAATCGTTCGATCTTGGCCCCATCGCAGAATGACATCGCGAATCTGATCGGTTTGGTTGGGATCGAGTCCCGACGTTGGCTCATCCATGATCAACACATCAGGTTTGTGCAAAAGCGCCTGGGACATACCAACACGCTGTCGAAAACCTTTAGAGAGTTTGCCGATTGGCTTGTGGTAGACAGACTGCAGCTCTACGGCCTCAACCGCATCTGCGATGGCATCCTTGAGCGCTTTGTCACGAAGTCCCCGAGCTTCACCGAAGAAGTTCAGCATCTCCGCCGGTGTCATGTCCGGATAGAGTGGGCCGCTTTCCGGCAGGTAACCCAGTTTTCGTGAGCCAGCGATTCGATCTTGAGCCATATCGTGGCCGGCGATGAAGGCGGATCCTTCGGAGGCTGACAGGTAGCCCGTCAGCATTTTCATCGTCGTGCTCTTCCCGGCACCGTTTGGGCCCAGAAAAGCGACGATCTCGCCCTTTTTAATGGTGTACGACATGTCTCGAACGGCCGCGAAGTCCCCGTAGAACTTCGAGAGACCCCGAGCTTCAATCATCGGTGTCGCACTGTCGCTCATCTCAAACCCAAACGCCTTCTATGTCGATGCCCTTGCCCCAAAGTTTACTCGACAGATGGCCCTTGGTCACTACGCGGTTGGGCTATATCAGGTTCAATTTCGTTGGGCGGAGGCTGGAATGACGCCTCGGGATGTTTACCTGCCGTTGAGAGAAATTGTAAACACACCACCTGAATTGGTAGCATCTGATCTGTGACGCATCATTGCGGAATCGGTGATTTAGAAAACGTCTAAATAGATCCACGCTAAACTCGGAGCACACCGTCTTTCGGTGTGCTCCGATTCCTTGGTGGTTATATTTAGATAAATTCAGGAGCAAGCAAGTCTCGTTGGCCCGACCTCCGGGTGTCATGGTGAGTGGGTGCTTCTCAATAATCACTGACGGTCCGCGCCCTAATCTTGAACGCGAGCAATTCTGCTGAAGTTGTGTGGCCAACCAGCTATCTGTGGATAAAAGCGGTTGGCGGATCGATAACAGATATGGGTTTGTCTGATGTGCATCGCACCGATAGGGCAGAGCCGCAATACTCAGCCGGGCGACTGAGCTGCGATCGTCTTTTTCCTTTTGCGCCTATTCCAAAGGGGCACAAAGTGGACTCGTTCAATGAAAGCATGCACGCGTAGCAAAGTACGGTTGCTTTCTTGGCTATCGCTGGGATTGCTTGCGCTACTGGCTGGTTGCGCGTCAACGGTGGTAGATCGGAGTCTCCCAACGCAATCATTGCTGCCATTTTCTGAGAGCGGTGAAAGCGATCCTCCAAGCCGATGGTGGACGGAGTTTGGCGATCCCGGGTTGGACCAACAAGTGGAGCACGCACTAGGTCAGAACTTCGACCTTGCTGCTGCATTGAATCGGCTACGGGCAGCAAGAGCTGTGGTGCGGCGCGAAGCTTCCGACTTGTATCCGGATCTCGACGGAGTCATATCAACAGGCTCAACGTTCGGGCCGGGCCCAACGCAGAATCGGATCTCGTGGGGATTTGAGGCGGCCTACCAAGTGGACCTTTGGGGCGAAATCCAATCTCGTGTTGATGCCGAACGTTTTCGCGCCGAAGCAACGTGCGCCGACTATCATGCCGTTGCACTCTCCCTTTCGGCGGAGATCACACGGACTTGGTACTCGTTGATTGAAGCTCAGGCTCAACTCAAGCTGCTGGAGGAACAGCTTGAGACTAATCGCAAGGGGTTGAAAAACCAACAGCAGCGTTTCGCTACCGGGCTGAGTAGTCTTGCAGATGTTCGTCGGCAAGAGCAATTGGTGCAATCGACGCTCGAACAGTTCGTTGTTGAGCGACCACGAGTCGAATTACTCGAACATCAACTTGCGGTACTTACCGGCGAGCAACCGCAATCGGCCAGCTACGATTCGGGAGACGAGCTACCGGAGTTGCCGCCTATGCCATACAC
>CAYNJG010000062.1:0-32490 GCA_964397295.1 uncultured Pirellulaceae bacterium | reverse complement strand
TACCGGTCCTTCCACCACAGCCAACGACGAATGCATTCCCGGTCACCAGATCAGGCGTGAGCAACTGACCAACTTGTCGTCGGTTGCCAGTTCGGCGGCTCTAGTTGGTCGCCGTCCTGTTCGTTTTCTTGGCTTTTCGTGCAACGCAAACCGTGCGGACGAAAGCGATCGTACGGGCGTTCGTCCCTTGCCATCGATAACTCTAACGGCTTTCGGATCTTGCTCTTGAGCATATAATTGGCGAGTAACGTCAACTCGCTAATCTGGTAGCTGAAATGATCTCACAACTTACTTGCCCAACGTGCAACAAGAAAATCGTATTGGAAGGCAACCGCTCCATGCCTTTTTGCGGCGAGCGCTGCCGACTCATTGACCTCGGTCGATGGCTTGACGAAGAAATTGGTGTTCCTGTCGAACCCAGCGGTTTAGCGAGCGAACAGCAAGAGGATGAAGGGGCGGAAACTTCCTAGCGATCAGCGATCGGAAGTCTGCACTGATACTCTATGCCGCAAGTCGACTCAAATCGCGCGTATTCCGTTTGGCAAACGCTGGCGGTGGCATTTCGTGTTTCCATTTCGCCGAGCTCACTTTTCTTAGCTGCGTGTGGTCTGTTGTTGACCACCGCGACGTGGCAACTTGTCGGCGGAATGTTTGGAATATCCGAGCCATCGACCGCAGAGTTGCTTCAGATCGACAAGACTCTGCTCACACCGGTAGTGAACTCTCTTGGCTTGGATCCTTCGCGTGTTCCCGTTGATCCGATCGTTGGCGTTCCGTGTTCCATCGTCGAACCGTTTGTGCGTCTGTTCAAAACAGGACAAACTTGGACGTATGTTGGCTACAACCTGATCGGCGGAATTGCATCGCTGGTTGTTTGGAGTTTCTTCGGTCTCGCGATTTCACGAATCTCGATGTTTCAGTGCGGTCTCGATCAGAGGCTGTCATTGAGTGATGCGTTTGCGTTTGCGCTTCGCAAGTGGACTGCAGTCGTTGGCGCGCCCCTGGCAACATTGGCGGCTATCGTCGCAATTGCTTTACCCGTGTATGCCATTAGTTGGTTGATTCGGTTTGACGCTGGGATATTTCTCATAGCTTGTGTTTGGCTGTTGATTCTTGCGTTGGCTCTGCTGATGTGTGTGTTGGCCATCGGCGCGACTTTTTCGTGGCCGCTCATGTGGAGCACAATCGCAGCTGAGGACTCAGATTTGTTTGACGCGATCAGTCGGTCGTACGCGTACTTGTATCAGCGTCCAATCCACTACTTGTTCTACGCGTTGATTGCGGCCGGCCTAGGTCTGCTCGGTTGGTTAACCGCTTGTTTCACCACGGAGGTTGTTATCGACCTTTCCTATTGGGCGATTCAAGTCACGGGCGGGGTGGAACGCACGGAGCTTTTTCGTTCGCTCGCAACGGCTACAGCGGAAACGGAGAGTGGCTTATTGCTGACCAGTGGACGATTCGTTGGTGTGGCGAATTGGATGATGCGATTGGTTGCTGGGGCGTTTTCTTATTCATTCTTTTGGTCAGCAGCAGCAGCGATCTATTTGATGCTGCGGTATGAGACAGATGAGACTCTGCTCGACGATATCGTCAGTAACGACAGCCCTGACGATACTGATGGCCGCGACGGCATTGACGACTCGACGACCCAGGAGCAATCTTCAGCAATCGAATCTGACCGAGAGGCGAACGAGGTGCGTGATCCTGTGTCTTAGTCCATCATGTCGGATGGACTATTGTACTATTCACCTTGAATCGTGATGACGATCTGACGTGGGGTCGCGTGATCACGATGTTCACAGAGATAGATGCCTTGCCAGGTCCCCAGGGCAAAAGCTCCGTTGCGTACGGGTACGGTAACACTGCTTCCCAATAGCGAGCACTTTACGTGTGCCGGCATATCGTCTGGGCCCTCCATCGTATGCACGTATGGAAAATCCTCTGGGGCGATGGCGTTAATCGATGATTCCAAATCGATGCGGACGTCCGGATCAGCATTCTCATTTATTGTCAAGGAAGCGGACGTGTGTTTGATAAAAACGTGAGCCAGGCCAACGTTTATTTCTCGCAGTTTAGGAATCCCCGCAATGATGTCTCGCGTGATCAAATGAAAACCGCGACGAAACGGTCCGACTGTCATCTGGTGTTGTAGCCAACTCATCGTATTTCCGTTCGTTTAGGTCTTCTCAGCGTAATCGATCTCGCTCAACAAACCGAAACAGTTTTGCAAGGTTCAGTAAACCACAAAATGCCCCAGATGGGCCGCTAAAGTTTACGCAGTGAGACCTTCTTTCAAGGTCGCCCAACGATTTCTCGAATTATGTTCCAGCTCGCCGCGCAGCTTCTTGACTTTGTGCGCCGGTCGCGAATAATCCCGTGTTTTTACCAGAGGTGCGCGCGGCCAGTGAGGGCTGTGTGAGTTGTCTTGGCCAAGATTGTCGAGGCATTGGTACCAATGGTTGTTTTTACGTTTTTTTGGAGGTCTGTTCGTCCATGTCGACGTCACAGAATTTAGACGAGAAACCCGAGACTGTTTCCAACGTGTTTGAGGCCATTCTGAAGTATGGCCACGACGAAGACTTTTTGCCGTCGGAAGACGAGCAATTCGAAGCCACCAACGCTCCTGCGGGATCTGACGACAAGATTGAGCTGTTGCGTAAGCGAGTACAAAGTGGACAACCACTTTGGCATGGCGAAGATCGTCGAGACTACACCGGCCTAACAGGGGCCGTACGACCACGCGAGTAGTACTACTTGCGTCGAACTTGGCACCTCTCGGGGTGCCTTTTTTATGCGCGGTCGGTTTTTGGGCCGCTTCCGCACCCTTGCTGCCGTTAAGCAGCCTTGAGCGACTGCCCTTCGCCGTCTGAGAGCTCCAGCTCATCGTTGCGAAGTTCAATACGCAGGACACGCGTTTCTTTGGGGGCAATGACACCCAGCCTAACTTTGTTACCAGACACGCGAATGATCTTGATGGCCACCTGGTCCCCAATCTGAATGGTCTCGTTCTTTTTCCGCGTCAGTATCAGCATTAATCGCCTTCCCCATAGGTTGGATCGTTGGGCCTACTCCCATCGATCGCGTTGTCGTCCGTAATGTCGCAGCTCTTAATCTGTTGGCAGTACCATCAAGCTTGGTGTTGCCCGCAGTTGTCCTTCGTTTGTTGCTCGCTACACACTGGCCGTTTGCAGGACACTTGGTCCGGTCGCTAACTCGACCAGCACGGTTGTTAGCCGCTCCCCCGCAGCGCTGTAAAAGTGAACGGCATTTCTTTCTGTTTCGAATACCACGTTGCAAACAACGCTTCTGGGTCCGTGTATCGAGAACAAAAAACCGCAGATTTGATCGCGCCGCTTTAAGACGCGTTCCGTCATTGGGAAAGCTCCTTCAACAAAATGTTCACGTTGGCAAACCGTCGAGTAGATGAAATCTTTGAGTTCAAAAAACGTTTGAAAACGGGCGGCAGGCTTTACCGTCATCGAGGGCGGGCTCCTCATGGTTGCGGTGCAAAAGAACAATCGATCCACACGTCTCATCCGATCGAGACAGTAGTTTTCGATCTGGTCGCTGACGTTCGACTGAATTGGCCGGCGACGTAGAAATCTCTATCGGCAACAGTGGCGAAAATATTTGGGTTAGGCAAGAAATCTATGCCTGCAACGGCTTATTTTTTCTTCGCTACTTTTTTGCCAAAGCCCGTTGAGAATTCCGCGCCGCACGAAAGTCAAAAAACTCAATGTCACGATACGCTTTTAGATTTTTTTCGACATCTTGGATGAAGTTTTCGTCGTCTTCCGTGAAGGCGTAGCGATAAGAGTGTTCGCTGCGCACGACGCCAAGTTCATTCGCCTTAGGTCCGCCGGTGCGCGTAACTCTTACGACTTGCCAATTCCGCTTCTTGAGCATTTGATTTAACTCGATGCGCGCTTGGGCAGGCGGCCCTTGCACCAGGATCGTGGATAACTTCGCCGACCAAGTTGCAAAATCGGCATATCGATTTACTACGTCGCCTGGTGCTTGATGGCCTTCTGCTTCGTACGTGAGCCATGGACTAGTGAGTCGTTGTGTTTTGGCGTTGGCGTCGAACTCGCGTTGGAATCGTGGATTGGCCAGAAACTCAAGCAACTTGTTCTTTGCTTCTAATTGAACGGCGGCAATCGCGTCCGATTGGAAGTTGTTGACTTGATCGAATGTCAGCGAAGTACGCGATTTTGATACGGGATCCAACAAGTAGATCGCTTTTTCGTCGAAGTCCATTTTTACGATCACACTGTTGGGGTCCGTCGTGATCGTGTCGTAAGTTTTGCCGCCTTGGAAATATGTCTCGGTCTCTAAAACCGCCTGTTTTTTCGTGCCCACGAACACGCCGGTATGCATTGCAAAGATGTCTGTGTTGACCTGTTCGTCGCTAGTCGCAAAACTCACAGCGGCCCCGCCGACTAAAGCGAGCGAAAAGAGAACGACGGCAAGCGGATGACGAATTGCGGTTAATCGCATGGTTCATGCTCCGAAGGCGGACCGAATGGCGAATTGTTGTGATCGCGACCGAGGCTCCATTGCCTCAAACAAAAAGCCCCGAAAGAGGCGCGAGAATAGTTGCAGGATGTGGCGTTCCTGTCCACGTGAATCGCTGTAGAATTGTCGCTCCGCAAACAAATTCCTTAGACGTAGAGATAGCTCAGGTTCAATATGCAAGCGAAACTCAAACAATCGATCGACAACAAAGAAGCACTCGTCGGGATTATTGGCCTGGGCTACGTCGGACTTCCGCTGATGAAAGCATTCACGGATGCCGGATTCAAGACGATGGGTTTCGACGTGGACGCTAGCAAAGTCGAATCGTTGCTGGCGGGAAAGAGCTACATCAAACACCTGCCGGGCGATTGGATATCCAGTTGCATCTCTGAAGGCAAGTTCACACCAACTAGTGACTTGTCGCTACTTGAGAAACCGGACGCGCTTCTGATCTGTGTACCGACACCACTCAGCGACAGTCGCGATCCTGATTTGTTCTACGTCGAAGAAACTACAAAAGCGATCGCCAAAACATTGCGTCCCGGCCAGTTAGTCGTATTGGAAAGTACAACATACCCAGGCACGACCCGCGACGTGATGTTGCCAATCTTGCAAGAGAAGGGGCTAGAGGCTGGCAAAGATTTCTTTCTCGCGTACAGCCCCGAACGAGAAGATCCCGGCAACCCAGACTTCAGCGCAAGTGGCATTCCCAAAGTCGTCGGTGGACTTGAGCCGGCAAGTTTGGAATTGGCGGAGTCACTGTACTCGCATGCGGTCGTCAATACGGTTCCTGTCTCCAGTTGCGAAGTTGCCGAAGCGTGCAAGATTCTCGAAAACACTTATCGATCCGTAAACATTGCGATGGTGAACGAATTGAAAACTCTCTTCGATCGAATCGGCATCGACGTGTGGGAAGTCATCGACGCTGCGAAGACAAAACCGTTTGGTTTTCAGGCGTTTTATCCTGGTCCCGGGCTAGGTGGTCACTGCATTCCGATCGATCCGTTTTATCTAAGTTGGGTTGCTCGAAAGCATGAGATTCCAACTCGCTTTATCGAACTTGCGGGCGAGATCAACACCAGCATGCCGACGTACGTGATTACACGTTTGTCCGAAGCACTCAACGATCAAGGCAAACCGATTCGCGGCAGCAAAATTGGTGTGCTGGGTGTAGCCTATAAAAAGGACGTGGACGATCCTCGCGAGAGTCCGAGTTTCAAGTTGATGGAGTTGTTACTCGAACGTGGTGCGGAACTAACGTACAACGATCCGCACATTCCAACGCTTCCTAAGATGCGACATTTTGACGTGCCACCGATGGACAGCAATGAACTAACACCAGCCTATCTCGAGTCGCTCGATTGCGCACTGATCGCAACGGATCATACGGCTTACGATTACGAACTGATCGTGAAGCACGCGCCGCTGGTTATCGATACTCGAAATGCAACGGTTAATGTCAAATCGGGCCGTGACAAGATCGTCAAAGCTTGAGCGCGGTTGGCTACGTTGCCTGCCCGCAGAGGCTATCGATTGTTCGTGGTTGATTTTGAACGCGAGGAAAGCGTTCGGTGCGGTTGAACGTCTTCGCTCAAACGTTTTGCCCAGTGGAGGCTTCGATCTGTGCTTGCAGTGCCGAATGAAACCCTAATGCGCCCAGGCTTCCCTTTTTAACCCACCCCTAAACTCTGTCTCAATTTTCTAATCCGAACAAGCCGAATACTGCTCCGAACGCCTCTTTGTAGGAACTCGGAGCAAACCATGCGCGGCATTGTCGAATTCGTAACATCTCTTCGGTTGCTATCGTTGCTTGGGTTGCTCACGCTTGCCACCGGTTGCGCCTCGATGTGCGACAGCAGTCACGACTGTGATTTTCATGCGTTCGGTGGTATGCGAGATCGTCATGACCGGGTGAATGGACGCGTTGGTTCGATTTTTGATCCCGCTTCGGCTCAGCCTTCGATCGTTCCTCCACAAGAAGAGTTGCCATACGTTAGAGATCGACTGGACATCAACGGCGACGACGAAGAAGAAGGTGGCGACGAGTCAGATGATGATGATGGCGGCGACCTAGAAAAACGGTTGATTGACGAGCTTGAAGGTTTGGACGACTTGCCTGACCTTCCCGAGGCCGATCCGGACGAAGTTGGCACTGAAGTTTAGCCAGCCGGTTGCCAGCCAACGTTGCAAAAACACCACGCACTAATGGCTGGATACGGTTGCGGTGCGGTACGACATCTAGCAGGACAACGATTTCTGAGGCTGTTCGATCCTTAGAATCCGAAGCATCGCCACGCTGGTTCGAATCTCTAGTTCAGTGTGACCTAGGCTTTTGCGGTAATTCAATCCGCACGAGCTGTGTTATGGGCAACAACGAAACGGGCCAAGCGAAATCTACGTCTGGCGCAAAGACTACATCCTCTGGCAAGCGACGACATCGTGTGTTGCACGTCATTAATGGTGAGCATTACGCCGGCGCAGAACGGGTGCAAGATCTCTTGGCGATGTCCTTGCCTGAGTTCGGCTACGAAGTTGGTTTTGCCTGTTTGAAACCTGGGAAATTTCCGTTCCAGCGCAAGGCAACGGATACTCCGCTCTACCAGCCAAAGATGAAATCGAAATTCGACTTGCGGGCCGCTAGAGCTCTAGCAGACATCGCGAAGATCGGTGGCTACGATTTCCTTCATGCACATACGGCGCGTTCTCTACTTGTCGCTCGAATCGCTGCCAAGATTGCGAACAAGCCGCTGGTCTATCACGTTCACAGTCCCACAGTAAACGACTCGACTCGGTGGTTCACGAACCGTATGAACGCGTGGCTCGAGCGAATTAGTTTGACTGGAATTTCGCAAATGATTTGTGTTTCGAACAGCCTTGTGAAGCATATGGAGACGCAAGGCTACAACCCAGCTTTGCTGAACGTCGTTCCCAATGGTGTGCCATGTCATGGCGATCTAACACCACGCGAACCACCGAAAGACAAATGGATTCTTGGCACCGTCGCGTTGTTCCGACCTCGAAAAGGAATCGAAGTACTTATCGATGCGCTGTCTGTTCTTCGGAGTTACGGTGATGACGTGCGAATTCGCGCGGTTGGTCCGTTCGAAACGCCTGAGTACGAAGAGAAGATTAAAGAGCTCGCTCGCAAGCGTGATGTGGAAGATGCCATCGAATGGGTCGGCTTCTCTAGTGACGTGAACGCTGAGCTGGCGAAGATGGATGTAATGGTGTTGCCAAGCCTCTTTGGCGAAGGCCTGCCTATGGTCATCATCGAAGCGATGGCGGCAGGTATTCCGGTTGTCGGCACAGACGTCCAGGGTGTTCCGGAGGTCCTCACAGAAGGAAACGGTCTTGTGGCGAACGCCGGATGTGCTGCGGATCTTTCGAATAAGGTGCGAGCACTCATCAACGGTGAAGAAGATTGGACGTCGATTCGCGAAAACGCTTGGCAGCGACAGGCAGAACACTTCTCAGACCGCAGCATGGCACGAGGCGTCGCAGCGGTTTACGACAAAGTCGTTCAGAACCACGAAGTCGCGGACTCGTCAAAAGTAAACTTCGATACGGAAACACCAGCGGCTGTCAGCTAAGTCGATCAGGTTATACATGACACGCTGTCACAATTCTGTTTGTGGCGTAAAATGAACACTTCTCTATTCGCGGAGGTGTGCATGTTTGCTCGGTTGAATGTAGTTGGCGGTTCAAGGACGAAGAAGATCAGGTTGAGCTTACCAACGATCATTGGTCGCGGAGGTGATTCGACGGTCAAGCTGCCCGCTTCGACGGTCAGCCGCCAGCATTGCGAGATCTACGAATATGAAGGCCAGCTCGCCGTTCGTGATTTGGGTTCTTCGAACGGAACCGTCGTGAACGGCCATCGGATTGATGGACCAACGTTCGTAGGTAGCGAAGACGTGATTTGCGTTGGTCCGCTCGTTTTCCAGCTTGAGCTTTTAGAAGCAGCAAAGCCTGCTACTGCGAAAAAAGAAGTCTCTGTAACTAAGGAAGAACCGGTCGCGGAAGATTCGGTGACGGAAGAAGTAGCCGAATCAGAGAAAGTGGAAGTGCCGTCATTCGACGAGCTGCCGGCGGAAACATCTACTCCAGCCGCGGCTGAAGTGGCAACGGAAGAAATCCCTTACGCAGAGGTGGCAACGGACGACGATGCATCGGTTCTGAAATACGCTGAACCGAAAAGCGATGGTGAGCGGAGTTTTGTCGGTATCGTCGATGCGGATGTTCCAGCGACGAAAGAAGAATCGGTGCCGGCGTTTGAAGATCAGCCCGAAACGCCAGACTCCGTTGCCTCAGATGATAGCGCGCTCAACGACTTCTTCAAAAATATGGACTGACTAGACCAGTTTTCGTCTAGTTCAAAACGGAATCGAAAACGCGAACTTTTGCCCAGTTGTCTTTTTGCTCAGCAATGAATTGGTCGTGGCGTTCTGCGACTTGATAGGCATCGTGCGATGCGCGATCTTTGAAGACCAGTTGCACTGCAACGTGATATCCTTTGTCGACGACGTCACGCGTGGTGTCAGCAATTGTTCCGGCAGCAAAGAATTCAGTGCCGGGATGTTCACTGAGATACTTTTCGCATGCCGCCACAAGCGTCACGCATGCTTCGTCGGACGTGTCTTTCAACGTGAAGTAGACCATGTGTCCGAAACGCTTGTCACTCATTGATTTCTGCCTTCAAAAAAGAACCCAATCGAGAAATGAATCTCGATTGGGTTGCGTGTTTCTTCAACCAAACTGGATTGTAACGAGAAATAGGTTCGCTCACAGAGGTGAGCTTTTCCCAGGCTCGTTTTAAACGGGCTTCGTCGGATCTTTGAAGCGACCACCAGAGTCTTTGTTTGCGTCGTAACGTGGGGCTCGCTTGCGACCGATCGATTCGTTCTTCAAGCCAGCGCGTTCGAGCAAAGACGTGCCCAGGATCTCTTGGGAGACATCTTCCGGTGGAGGTGGTCCGACGGCACCGTTCGCGGACGGATCGTATTCAACCACGTAGTGGTGCTTTGCGATGGAGAATCGATCTTGAGGGTCCAATCGCTTTCGTTGGACTCGACTTCCATTGACCTTGATTCCGTTCCGGCTGTTTAGATCGGTTACGTACCAGTAACCGTCTTCGCATTCGAGGCGGCAATGGTTCGACGAAACGTTTCCGAACCGCAAGCAGATGTCGCAACTTTCGCGTCTGCCAATCAACAGTTCTTTTTTCAGCAACGGAATCGGATCTCCGCCACCAACAGGCGACAATTGTCCAAACATAAATTCTTTCAACAAACTATTTTCGACCAAACTGAGCCGAGCCCCTAGTCCTATTCAAGTTTAATTGCCGGAGAAATTCGCGTCAAATTGGTTAACAAAACGATGCTTTGCATTTGTCCAAAACGCGGAAATCCGAATGTACCTACCCCTAACGTGAGCTTTGCTACCGACCAATCCCGAAGAATTGATAGGCGTTTTGGGTAGTGCTGTCGGCAAGCTCTTCAATGGTGCATTCGCGTGCGGCGGCCAAACATTGGGCCGTATGTAAAACTAATGCCGGTTCGTTGCGGCGCTGTTTACGCATCGGTTCCGGCGAAAGGTAGGGCGAGTCGGTTTCGATCAACAGTTTGTCGTTTGGAACTTCAATCGCAACTTGTCTTAGCTCATCCGATTTTTTGAACGTAACCATTCCGGCAAAACTGATGAACATCCCGAGTTCAACGCATGCGTGCATCAGCTTGAGGTCGCCTGTGAAGCTATGCATTACCCCTCTCAATGGTCCGCGAGATCGTGCTTCCGTCAACATCCGCAGTACATCGTCGCCACATTCCCGCATGTGAACAATAAACGGTATGTTGCGATCTTGTGATAGTCGCAGATGGCGATCGAAAAAGTCTTCTTGGATATCCATTGGGCAATCATCCCAATGTCGATCCAAGCCCGTTTCGCCCAGCGCGATCACGGACGGTTGGTCGAGCAGCGACACGATTTCGTCCCAATCGGTCGGTGCTGCTTCATGCGCACAGTTGGGTTGGATACCGACGGCCGCATGTACGCCGTCGAACTGGGCGGCGATCTGCTGACATCGTTTGCTCGTTTCGAGAGAAATGCCAATCACCGTCATATCAGCGACGCCGGCCGCCTTAGCACGGTCAACAGTTTCCGCTAAGTCCGATTCAAAACGACGGTCGTTGATGTGGCAGTGCGTGTCGAAGAGTTGCATCTGTTTTCTCGAAGCCATACGGAACGAGGCTATCAAGATCTAGCGAGCATTTGAACCTAGCCGATGTAGAACTAGCCCGCGTTGAAGTAGTCAGGCTCGTTGCCTTCGACCCATTTGATGTTGCAGCCAAGGCTGGGCGTTTGATCTACAGAAACAGCTTTGCCGGCGAGCACCGCATCGAGGGCTGCGCGAAGATCGGCGCCCGTGAGCGGCTTTGGATCGTCGGTCTTTGGACGGCTATCGTCCATCTGACCACGATAGACCAGTTTGTGGTCCGCATCGAAAACGTAGAAGTCTGGCGTACATGCTGCGCGATAAGCTTTCGCGACGTCCTGTGTTTCGTCGTAGACATACGGAAACGAGTAGCCGCGTTGTTCAGCTTCATGCACCATTTGCTCGGGCGAGTCTTGCGGATACTTCGAAACATCGTTCGAACTTATGCCTATAACCGCAACACCTTTGCTTTGGTACTCATTCGCAAGCGAGGCGAAATAATCTGCAATGTGAATCACGTAAGGACAGTGATTACACATGAACACCACTAACAGCGCCTTTGCGTCTTTGAAATTCTCGAGCGAATAAGTTTGACCATCAACGCTAATAAGCGAAAAGTCAGGTGCAGGAGTACCAAGCGGCAACATGGTGCTGTTTGTGCGTACCATTTTTTCTTCCAAAAAAACGACGAAATCCGCAAACCGCGAATGGTTCACTGCCGTAGTTTTGGGTTACGACGGAGAGGAAGTCAATTGGACATGACGCTAACTGGACTTCGTTTGAAATCTTACCGTTTTCATTTCGCTCAAACCCTTGAAGGGTTGATGAGACTAGGTTACTTTCTCTCCCACGCATAATTTGCCCAGATTCCAGATTCGTAATTTCTTGCAGTTGGTGAGAAAGGGCAACTCCTCATCGCAAGAGTTGGACGCGACCATTCGGAATGGCCATGGACCGGATTGCTCGGGCCACCCTAATTGTCGTATTAAAAAGGGATTGACTAGATGACTATCGTTCACGTCGCACTAGGCCTGATGGTTTTGGCCGCTTCTTCCGCTACCACGAATTCAAGTGGCCAGAAGAACTTACAGTGGAAAAAACACTACGAAGCAGCAAAACAAAGTGCTCAAGCTGCAAAGCGACCGCTTGTTGTTGTGATCGAAGATCCTTCGGCAGAAGAGAAGCTAGACGAAGAATCGCTCAGCAAAGACTCTCGTGACATTCTCGTGCAAGAAGACTTCGAACTGGTTCGTGTCAACGCAGCTACCGACTACGGCAAACGAGTGGCCGCTGCGTTCGGCGCCAAAAAATTGCCTTACACGGCGGTTACGAACGAGATGTCCAGCAAGATCGTGTTTCGCAAAGCGGGACGTATGAGCAAGACGGATTGGACATTGGCATTGGCGGAAAGTGTGAAGACGAAAGGGATGGCCGCAGAGGAAGTCGTAAGCCAACCAGTTGTAAGCCAACCAGTCGTTACTGCTGAACACGTAGCGGTTGCGTCGCAGTCGCCCGTTCATGCATCGGTATCGCAGCCGGTCTATTCCGAGCCAGTGACGACCGCGACAACGCAGCCGATTTATTCACAGCCAACCACGGTCTTCAAGCCGATCATTTCGCAAGACATGTTTGCACCGAATGGGATGTACGTGATGCCGATCGGTCAGCAGTGCGTTACGTGACAGAACTAAATCGGGTGTCGGTTCGACACCCATGATCAAACGAAGCCTCGCACATTTGCGGGGCTTTTCGTTTTTTGGGCTTTGGCTAAGATCGAATAGCAAAGTCCTCGAACGAAATTGAGACCCACTATGGACATTCTTCCAGCCAACGAACTGATCGCCAAAAAGTGCAAGCCATGCGAGGGCGGTGTTGAACCGTGCACCCTGGCGGAATCACAAGATCAACTCGCAAAGCTGGAAGGTTGGGTTCTCACCCACGAAGGGCAACGCATTCGAAAAGAGTGGACCGTGACGAATTTCATGGCTGGCATGCGGTTCTTTGATGAAGTCGCCAAGGTTGCGGAAGACGACGGACATCATCCTGACTTGCACATCGTCGGCTATCGCAATGTCTCCATTGAATTGTGGACGCATGCAATCGGCGGATTGAGCGAAAACGATTTCATTTTGGCTGCCAAGATCGATCAGTTGCCCGTTGAGTTGAAGTCCTAGCTCTGATCTTAGAAGTGCTGTTCATCAACGCATGTTTGTGAGGCGATTCGTAGCACTGCTACCAGCTGCTTGCAGCGTCTCCCTCGCTCAAAAATTTCTCATAAACTTTCTCTGTTCGTCGCGATTCTTCTAAAGTTTTTCGCGTAGTTCTGTAATTGGGCTTGACCATCGGTTTCTGATTCTCTTACAAGCCGCCTGCATTTTCGGGGATTTCCCGAACTTAACTTTATCTCCAAAGATTTGAGTTATTCACATGACAGAGCGATTGCAGGCAAGTTGCTTTCGGTTCGCCACACTCATCCTGTTGCTTGCGTCTAGTGTGACGCTGGCAGAGGAAACGGCACCAAACGATGGACAACGATTTGTAGCCATTGGACAGCTCGCGAAAGTTCGCAGCGGTAGCGGTTCAGATGCGAGATTCGTTTTGCTGGATGAGCAAGGCAAAGTAATCTCCAGTTTGCGACCGGCAGCAGGCGTTGCATTGGACGATCACATTGGCGAAGACGTGGGAGTAACTGCCCGAACGCTCGTCGATAGCGATACTCCGATCTTGCTCGCCGAAAGCGTTACGACGTTTGGCGAAGCTCGCCAGATTTCGACGGAGGACTTTGACCAGCGAGTTGCTTTGACCGCGTACGAAGACGAGTTGGTTGCCAACCAAGTCTTGCCGACGCCGTTGCCCAGTCCCGTCGCGATGCCTGCTATCCCGTCGGTCCATGATTATCCAATAACTGGCGCTCCGATCATTCAAGGTGGCGTCGTTGACGGTTACCCGGTGGGCGATAGTTTCGCGACAGATGGCTACGTTGTTGGTGGGCAGAGTTGTGGCATTGCTGGATGTGATTCGTGCGGCGGAGGATGCGGTAATACGTCATGCAAGTCATGTGCAGCTTGTCCGTGTGGTTTACCTGGTCGATTTTGGATCCGTTCCGAGTATCTGATCTGGTGGACGCAAGGCATGGATACACCTCCGCTGTTGGTTTCTAGTCCAACGGGCACCTCGCGCGGCAACGCTGGCGTGGCTGGAATCCCAGGGAATGAAACACTCTTCGGTGGTGAGGTATTCGCCGATTCACGGTCTGGTGGTCGATTTCGAATCGGAAAATGGTGTGATCGCTGCAATTGGGTTGGCTTTGAAACAGACTTCTTCTTCCTCGGCAACGAAGATGCGAACTTCCATGAGAAGTCGATCGGAAACGGGATCGTCGGGCGTCCATTCAACAACACTGCGGAAGGACCCGATGCTCAACTTATTGACTTTCCTGGTCTCGTTGTCGGTACGGCAAGCATCGAAGCTGATACGTCGCTTTGGTCGATCAATCCGCGACTTCGAGTAAACCTGGCCTGCGAGAGTTTCCCAGGTTGCAATCCTTGTGATCCGTGTAGCGTTGGAGGCTATCGGTTCGATGTGCTGGTGGGCTATCGCTACATGAGACTCGACGACGATCTGGTCATACGCGAAGAAATTGTTTCGCCGGCGGATCCGAACGCACTATTGCCTCGCTTTGATCAGGTCCAATACACCAGTTTGCGAGATCAGTTCTCGACCACCAACGATTTCCACGGAGCCGATATCGGGTTCGCTTGGGAAGGTTACCGAGGTCCTTGGTCGCTGGAATTGCTTGGCAAAGTTGGAATCGGATCAACAAGCCAAAACGTATCCATCAATGGATCTACGACACGCACAACCAACGGCAACTCGTTTACCGACGAAGGCGGCTTGCTTGCTCTCGAGTCGAACATCGGTTCCTTTTCGCGGGATGAGTTCACCGTTTTGCCCGAAGTGAGTGCAACTTTAGGGTATGCGATCTCACCTCGTACTCGCTTCCTTGTTGGGTATACCTTTATTTACTGGAGCGACGTGGTACGAGCTGGCGAGCAAATTGACACGACTATCAATCCCGACTTGTTACCCGACGCCATTGATACGACGGGTCCGCAACGCCCCGCGTTCGACTTTGTCGACACCGGATTTTGGGCTCAGGGCGTAAGTTTGGGTTTAGAATACCGTTGGTAGTTGTTTCGCCATCTGTTGTGTTCCTAAACGCAAGTGCAAGTCAGACATGCCAGCAGCCGAAGCAGTGCCAGTTAAGTTTTTCCCAACAATACCGAGTCTGCCATCATGCAAGCAATAAGCTTTGCGGATCGTAGTAATTTTGCAGCGTTTAACGTCCGATAGGGACTTCGTGCGACTTCGAGATTGTCGCACGTCAATCGGTCAGCAAGTGACGCGGGCAGACGCAGCCGTGGGGGAATTCGATATGTACAAATTCATTAGAGCTCTTCGTGGATTCTTAGTTCGACGAGAGAACCGCCTTTCGGCTCAGTTCCGTCGACATTCACAACTCCGTTTCGAATCGCTCGAAAATCGACGCGTACTCGCGGCGAACGCAGCTGATTCCATCGTCGGTACGGTCTTCGCCGATCAAAATGGAAACGGCACCATGGATGTCGGTGAAGGCATCACTGGTGCGCAAGTACTGCTATTCCAGGACAATGGCGATGGTGTTTTCGATCCTGCGACTGACACACAAGTGGGTGTTGCAGCAACTACGGACGCAAACGGCGATTATTGCTTTGACGACTTAGATCAAAATAACACGTACTTTGTTCAACAGCCTGCGCAGACTGCGGATAACAAAACTCTTGAGGAACGAGTCAGTCCTGCGTTGGATTTTGCCCCAGACCTGATCATCGATGAATTCCAAACGCCGCAAACAACAATCGCCGTTCCACCACCCGTGGCAACCGATGAGTCGTCTCTGCAGTTTCCCGACGAAACGGAAGTTATCGGCGCCGAGCGTGACCTGGCTGTGCAACTCACCAGCGGAAACTCCGAAGTTCAGCTGCGAGTCAATCCATTCAACCTGAATGATGTGTTGCTATTCGATAGTTCTGCCGGAACGACAGGCGATCGTGTAATCACATGGGATGGTCTCGACAACGATGGCGACGCGTTGGGGCTAGGTCTTGGTGGTCGGGACTTAACAGTCGGTGGTACGTTGACCGGCATTAGTATGCTGATAGGCGTCGATGCCAACGGAGCCAATGGAGCTCTGAGGATCTTTCAGGGTAGCACGGGTACTTTTTCTGAAGCGACATTCCCAATTCCGGTTACGGGCGGTACAGCCACGCAATGGGTCAACATTCCATTTTCGTCGTTCTCGGGGCCAGTGGATCCCAGCAACGTGGACGCGATTCAACTCGAACTTCTCACAGGTAGTTCGTCGGTTGATGGCCAAATCGACGTTATTGGTGTGTCCAGGGCACAGGTCGCGGACTTTGCGCACGACTGTCAAATTGACCTTGAGTTGATCAAAGACGTCGATTCAAACATCGTTAACGCTGGCGACACGGTGACATGGACCGTCACCATCACCAATAACCAAGCCAATGCAAACGCTGCGGCAACTGGTGTTGTTGTTGGCGATCTATTGCCAGCCGGTATTACTTTTACGAGCGCAACGGCAACCAGCGGAACGTACAACAACACGACGGGCGAGTGGACGCTTGGTAATGCAATCGTTCCCGGTGGATCGGAAACGCTAACGATTGTCACGACCGTGAATAGTGGCTTAGCTGGCGGTACCGTCATTGAGAATGTGGCTCAGATCGCGGAACACAATGAACCGGATATCGATTCGAATCCAAACAATGACGACGGCGATCAAAGCGAAGACGATGAAGACGTTGAATCCATCACGCTCGGATCGGCGATCGACTTAGAAATCACAAAAGTCGCAGACACTGCGAACGTCGAACCCGGCGGCCAAGTGACTTTCACGATCACGATCACGAACAATGCAAATACAGCAAATACAGCGGCGACCGGCGTTCAAGTTGAGGATACACTGCCAGTCGGTATGACGCTCGTTAGCGGAACGCCGTCAGGCAACGGTACGTTTGACCCAAATACCAACGTATGGACACTCGTTGATCCGCTTGCTCCTGGTGGTCAGCAGACGTTGACGATTGTCGCGAACGTGGACTCGAACGTCCAAGGCGATAGTAGTTTGACAAACGTCGCACAAGTGACGGCTGCGAACGAACCTGACGTCGACTCGAATCCAAACAATGACGATGGCGATCAAAGCGAAGACGATGAGGACATGGCAATGTTCATGGTCGGCGCGGTGGTTGACCTGGAACTGACGAAGGACGCGAACGTGGACTCCATCGATCCTGGTGGCAACATCACTTGGACGTTGAACGTTTCAAACAATGCGACGAACGCAAACACTGCAGCCACAAACGTGACGATCACGGACGTACTGCCCGCCGGTGTAACACTTGTTTCCGCGACTCCGTCGGGCAACGGTCAATTCAATGGGGGCATCTGGTCCTTGATCGATCCGCTGCAGCCGGGGTCTGTCGCAACACTGACTTTGATGACGACGGTGGATGCGAATGTACAAGTGGATAAACTCACCAACATCGCGCAGGTTTCTTCAGTCGACCAGGTCGACTTCGACTCGACCCCGGGCAACGATGATGGCGATCAGAGCGAAGACGATGAAGCGATGGCGATGGTTGCTCTGAATCCCCAAATTGACTTAGAACTACAAAAGTCAGTCAACGCAAGCACCGTGCAAACCGGAGACTCTGTTACCTGGACAGTAACGTTAACGAACAATCCTGCAAACGCGAACGCTGATGCAACAGGCGTCACGGTAACGGACGTTATTCCGGCAGGCCTCATATTAGTGAGTGCCACGCCAAACAACGGATCATTTGCCGGCAATACATGGTCGCTGGCGAATCCATTGGCTCCCGGCGGATCTGCAACCTTGACGTTGGTCACGACCGTTGACCCAACGACGACTCTCACATCGATCACCAACGTTGCACAGGTCGCTGGTGCCAACGAGACCGACATTGATTCGACGCCCGGCAACGACGACGGTGATCAGAGTGAAGACGACGAAGACAATGCAACCATTCAACTGACTCCAAGCCAGATCGATTTGGAGTTGAACAAAACCGTCAATGCCAGCAACGTGAACGCTGGTGATTCGGTTACTTGGACAATAACGGTTTCCAATAACGCAGCCAACGCAAATACGGACGCAACGGGCGTTATGGTGACAGACGTTATTCCGGCTGGAGTTTCGCTCATCAGCAACTCACCGTCGCTTGGTACGTTCAACGGGAGTACGTGGAATGTCGGTACGCTCGCACCAGGAGCATCCGCGACGCTTAGCTTGACCACGGCTGTCGACAATGTGGGCGGCGGCACAACGATTACGAACGTGGCTCAAGTTTCTGCTGCAAACGAGACGGATATCGACTCAACGCCCGGCAACGATGATGGTGATCAGAGCGAGGACGATGAAGACAACGCACAAATCACACTGAATGCGGTAGTTGACATCGAACTCGAAAAGTCAGTCGACCGAGCAACCGCTGCTATTGGCGACGTGGTCACGTGGACGATCATCGTTACGAATGACAATGCGGCGGGGAATACACCAGCAACTGGAGTTGTCATTTCTGACGTATTGCCGGCGGGTGTCGATTTCGTCTCGTCCTCTGCGACGATAGGTTCGTACAGCGATATTTCCGGTGCTTGGACGCTTGGCAGTGCACTACAGCCGGGCCAATCGGCAACCCTGACCATTGTGTCGACAGTCAACGAATCTGCGGCTGGCCAAACTTTGCTGAACGTGGCACAAGTTTCTAACCAAGATCAGACTGACATCGATTCGATTCCGGGTAATGACAATGGTGACCAGAGCGAGGATGATGAGTCTCCGGCTGAAGTCGTCATTGATCTCGTCCGACCGATCTCGAAACGATCTCTCTTGGCTTCCGGCTAAAATTCATTGACTGCCAGATCATCTATGGCGAGCTGACCGAGCAAACTCGATCAGCTCGCCTTTTTCGTATGGCTGCAATCTTTCGCAATTCCGGTATCCTGATGGGCAGTAAGAAATCCTATCGGGAGAATAATGTATGTCTTGCGCGCGTGCGATTGCCCTGCTGGTGTTGGGGCTCAGCTGTTCATTGAATCTGTATGCCGAGGAAAAGGCTAGTAAGGAAAAGGCGAAGGAAGTGAAAACGGAAACGCTTAAAGTTGGCGATGAGGCGCCTGACTTCGAATTGCAAGGTAGCGACGGAAAGACATACAAGCTTTCGGACTTCAAAAAGAAGTCTGCGGTGATTGTCGCATGGTATCCAAAGGCACTAACCGGCGGATGAACGATTGAATGCAAATCACTCCGTGAGAGTGGTGACAAGTTGCGGGCGTTCCAAGTTGTGCACTTCGGCGCCAGTTGTGATCCGGTAGAAACGAATATCAAGTTCGCGAAAAAGATCGATGCAGACTACCCGTTGCTTAGTGATACCGATAAAAAAGTTGCGAAGGCTTACGGGATTCTGTCGGATCGCGGTTTTTCAAAGCGTGTGACGTTTATCATCGACGCAGAAGGAAAGATTGCGGCGATCGACGACAAGATAAAATTCAAAACACACGGTGCAGATCTGGCGAAGAAGCTTGAAGAGTTAAAAGTAAAACCAGCCGAAAAGCGAAAAGACTCTTCGGGCAAAACCGCTACCGAATCGACATAGCAGAAGAATCGAAGGCTAAACGAAAAAAGGCAGCGGGCTTTGACCCGCTGCCTTTTTCAGATTTAGGTAGTACTGAGACCCTACATTCCCACCGCCTAGGAAGTTCATTGAGCCTACCCGTTGTCCGCTTTCGGGTACGCCTGGTCATTCTCTAACGTTATTCGACGTTGCTTATCTCTGCGGCGTCAGCCACGATTTCGGTCCCATCCAGTGTAGATGTTGACGCTAGATAGCGTTCTCGAACAACATTTGCAACTTGGCGCAGATCGACAGCACCCAGTCTTCGCAAATCCGTTAACTGAACGAGCGGCTGAAGACTTTCCATTGCTTGCTGCAACTTGGGCTGCATCAATGTCATTTCCGTCAACATGCGTTTCATGTCGTTGAAAGTCTCTCCAGCTCGTCGCATTTCGAACTGAACATCTGCTGCGAGCTCCAGCGTCTCGATCGCTGCTGCGGTAGGCTCGGTGTGAGCGATTACTTTTTCGTGCAGAGAGACCATGCTGTCGATCGTCGTTCCAGCTTTCTCCACGTTTGCGGCCTGAGCCTCAATTCGGTCACCCAACGTGATGATTTCATCGAGTGCCGTTTGGGCGGAAACCGCCCGCTCGCTAGTGGCGGCCAAACGCGTGTGCAAGCCGTCGATGCCAGTGATCAGAGGGTCTACTTCTCCGATTTGCTCGATGCTTTCAACAAGGCCGTCACGAACGACATTGAGCTTTTCGACTGCTAAACGAGCTTCTTCGGTTTCTCCGGCTGACTGACAAACGTCGTTGTGCAAATCTTCCAGTGAAGCCAAGGCTCGTTGTGTTGCGTCGACAAGCGAAGACTGCCTAGCGATGTCCGTTCGCAAGGCGGCCAGGTTCTCGAGAGCCTGTTCTGCAGAACGCAGTTGACTGGCTTCGTGAACTATCTGTTGGTGCAACGCTCGAACTTCTTGCAAAGCGGTCGTTGCCTCGGATGTCATGCGACCTTGCTCAATCATTTGGCTGAGCAATGTCATTGTCGCCTCATTGTTAGCACGCTGACCATTCAGTTCAGCAATGCTTGTCTCGAGGGATGTAACATAGCGCCGCATCTTAGTTAGCTGTTTCGACGTGGGGCGTACGAAGCCCCAATAAACGGCAAACAGAGAGATGATGACGGCGAAAAGAAAAATATACCAATTGCTTGATGATCTACGGTTGTAGTTGTCATCGTTCGCAAAGCGGATTGCGTCACTGGTTTCCACGGGTCCTGCCTCCATGCACTATGACCATTTCGCGTGATCCCACGCGACTTCCTAAACTTCCTGTAGTTCCGTATCGGCATGGTCCTTAGTCCCATCAAAGCTTTCCGAAGTGCTGTCAGTTGTTCCGGTCGCAACGGATGTATCAAACCCCATTCGCCGCAACGCGCACAAACGATTCGCTTTCCGTGCGGGAAGCGTAAGTTCGAACGCGAACACTAGAAATGTCGCCGTAACAAGCTACGTTTCCTTCATTACCAGTCTGCTCAGTCAGAGTTTTACTAACTGCGATAAGCCGATTTCGATTTGGCTAGTGCAGGGCAAATTTAGCCCTAGATGTGGCCCCCTTGGTCGACAGTTTCCTTCAATGTCGTACAACCGACGTTCTCAGAGGAAGCATCAGATCGAGGATCCACTTGTATGTTAATGGCGTATCCGCACCCAGAGTTACAGTTCACCCATATGCTGCCGTACGGGGCGATAGTCCACGACCGCGGTGTGCAGTTCGTTGTGTTCAGTCGAAACGCTTCGCGGATGAGCGTTCTTCTTTACGACGACAAAGATGATCGAGAACCGGTCGATAGGATCGAATTCCATCCCGACACAGATCGGTGGGGTGACATTTGGAGCATTTTTGTTCCGGGTATCGGGATTGGTCAGCTCTACCATTTTCAAGCAGATGGCCCCAACGATCCTAATCGTGGCTTGCGTTTTGATGGCAATGCCAGGTTGATTGATCCATACGCTAAGGCGCTTGTCGGAACTTGCCAGCCTAGCACTGACGGCATCATTCGTCCGCCAAAGTGTGTCGTGATGGACGAGCACTTCGATTGGGAAGGTGACCGTCATCTGCGTCGTGATATTTCGGAGACCATCATCTACGAAATGCACGTGCGCGGATTTACGAAGAGCGACACGAGTGGCGTCGACTCGCCGGGCACTTACCTGGGCGTTATCGACAAGATCCCGTACTTGCAATCGCTTGGGGTCACGGCCGTCGAGTTGATGCCGATTCACGAATTTCCGATCATGGCAACGGATGGCAGTGAACCGGAACGCAGAAACTATTGGGGATACGACCCCATGGCGTTCTTCTCGCCGCATCGAGGCTATGCTGCCGGCGACGAACCAGGCTGCCAGGTTCACGAGTTCAAGCAAATGGTGAAGGCTCTGCACCAAGCCGGAATCGAAGTCATCTTGGACGTTGTCTACAACCACACATGCGAAGGCAATGAACTTGGCCCCACGCTCAGTTTCAAGGGGCTCGAAAACGGCGTCTACTACATGCTCGAATCGGGTGGTCAGTACTACAAGAATTTCTCTGGTTGCGGTAACACGATCAACGGCAATCATCCCATCGTCCGTGAGATGATTTTCCACTCTCTGCGTCACTGGGTGCACAACTATCACATCGACGGTTTCCGTTTTGACCTAGCTTCGATTTTGTCGCGCGATCGGCAAGGTAACCTAATCCCCAATCCGCCGTTGGTGGAAGCCATCGCAGAAGATCCTTTGCTGTCGGACACGAAAATCATCGCCGAAGCATGGGATGCGGCGGGCGCCTATCAAGTTGGCTCCTTCCACGGTCGCCGGTGGGCTGAATGGAACGGTCGATACCGAGACGACGTGCGAGGATTTTGGCGTGGTGATTTCGGAACGCTTGGCGCTTTCGCAACTCGACTCGCTGGTTCAAGTGACCTTTATCAGTCCGGCGATCGACGACCCTATCATAGCATCAACTTCGTGACTTCCCACGATGGGTTCACGATGAATGATTTGGTTTCGTACGAGCAAAAGCACAACGAAGCCAACGGCGAAGGCAACCGCGACGGCGACAACAGCAATCACAGTTGCAACTATGGCGTCGAAGGACCAACGAACAGCAAACCGATTCAACGGCTACGAGTCCGACAAATCAAGAATAAGTTAGCGTCGTTGTTACTGAGCCAGGGCGTTCCCATGATCGTGAGCGGTGACGAATGTCGTCGTACTCAAAAGGGAAACAACAACGCTTACTGCCAAGACAACGATATCTCCTGGTTTGATTGGAGCCTCGTTGAAAAGAATGCGGAACTCGTTCGATTTACGAAGTCACTAAACGCATTTCGCTTGTCGCAGCCGACGGTTAGACGAAAAGACTTCTTCAGCGGACAGCAAAGCGCCGAAGGTCTTTCCGACGTCAACTGGTACAACTCATTGGGAACTGCGATCGATTGGTCGAGTAACGATTCGTCGATGATCTGCCTGTTGATGGCACCTCCGCCAGAAGAAGATCCCGATGGCTTGGGTCGCGACGTATTGATGCTGATTAACGCCACGGGCAATCCCCGCGACTTCATCTTGCCGGCAGTTACGAAGAGCACGCGTTGGCGGTTGGCGTTCGATACTTCGGCAGACACTCCGATGGATGCCTACCCGGATGGAAGTGGCCCCGCGCTACCAGTTTCCGGACGTATGACGTTGCTTAACCATACGCTTCGATGCTATGTCGCCAGCGGTTCGTATCCTCGGATACGCAATACGCGTCGCAGTTAGCGTTCTAGTTCAGGGTTTTCATCTGCTTTCGCGGAAGTGTGTTGGCTATACTCAGCCAATAGTCGCTCATGGTTCTTGCGCAGTTGCGTTCGCTTGATGTGAACTTGCGATAGTCGGTACCATGTTCGCCAAGCGGCAACACCGCCCAGCATTGTTGCTGATCCACAAGCAATGGTGATCGCACTTCTGGGTGACGGTAGCATGTGTGCGAACCAGCGAATCACGAAGTAAGAAATCGCGGACAACGGAACGGCGACAGCAAAGAAAGTTGCGGCTGTTTGGAGGTCAATTGATACCGGTCGATTTTCGACGATGGGTTCGTCGACTTCATTGAGCGTTGATTGGTACGGGTTGTCGTTCAAAAGTTTCTCCAGTAACTCCAAGAGTCTATCACGGTATGACAGCATCGCTCAAACCGATTCAGCATCGAGCCGCGTGGGTTGGCGACGAACTCAAACAGTGTCGCGAATGGAACTTTAAACTTTCCCCTGAAGAGATCGACGAACTGCTGGTCATCGCTCGCGAAACGGAAGTAGCGTTCGATGGTCCTGTCGAGAAAGACGAGAGTCCCGAAAGTTTGCCACTGCTAACCAGTAAAGCAGCCGACATTCGCGACTTGCTGGAGGAGGGAAGTGGGGCGATCCGAGTCACAGGGTTTCCGGCGAACGATGTTGATGAACGAACGACGAAGTGCGCGTTTTGGCATTTGTGCCGAAACATTGGTACGCCCGTTTCGCAGGCCGCGACTGGCGTTCGGCTGTTCGACGTTCGAGACGCGGGTTTCGCCGACAATGACAATCGTGCACGCGGTCCGAATACGCGCAAGAAACTCAGTTTCCACACAGATCGTTGTGATGTCATCGGCTTCTTGTGTTATCGCCAAGCGAAATCGGGCGGTGAAAATCTAGTAGTCAGCTCGGTGTCGATGTTCAACACAATGTTGGCCGAGCGCCCGGACTTAGTCGAAGTGCTGATGCAGCCGTTTCTGTACCAGCGACATAACGTCGACACTGGTAACGAAACGAAGTACCTCGAGCAGCCAGTGTTTTCGATTTATGAAGGCCACTTTGCTTCGAACTTGCTGCGAGTGTTGATTGACCGAGCTTACGCGATGTCGGATACTCCCGACATGACAGACATACAACGCGAGGCTCTGGACTACATGGAACAGTTGGCGTCGCGTGAAACGTTGCACACGCGGTTTCGGCAAGAGCAGGGCGACATGCTGTTCTTAAACAATTTTGTCACGCTTCACCGACGCACAGAATTTACTGACTACGAAGAGCCCGAACGTAAACGGCATCTGTTGCGTATTTGGTTGTCGATGCCCAATTCGCGACCGTTGCATCCGAGTTTTTCCGGCAATTACGGAGATACCAGAGCAGGTGCGATTCGCGGCGGTATGCGACCATCCGCAACTAAGTAGAGGGACCGAAAATCCCAAGCATTCTAACGCGAATGTGGACTGTACTTTCGCGAAAGTTGAGGTACCTTCTTTCGAATAAGAAGAACGACTTTTGTGCCACTCTTCCCGTTTACTGCTATGCCGAAATCAATTGTTGCGGTGCTAACAGTACTGCTCTTACTGCTTTCTCAGCGAACTAACGCGCAAGACAAGGTATCTTGCGAACCCGAGTGGACGGACCCATCTGAGCTGAAATTCGATGGCGACGCTGTAGTGCTGTTAACGCACTTTACTGATCGTCTGGATACTGAACACGCTACCAAACCAGGCTTGCAAAAACTCGTGAGCTTCGCAAAGTCCAATGAGGTGCCGTTCGTCTATCTTCATGAGGAAGATGCGGACGCGTCGCAGTATTTCTACAACGACTGTAACCCGACGGCTTACGTCAACTCAAGCCTTGGTGAGTTCGGGTTTAATACGGGCAGTCTTCAGCATGTTATCTTGGCTGGCGGCTTTTACGAACTTTGTTTCAACAATACGTTTGAAGAAACCGTTGCGAACTGGAGCGAACTGCGTGGAAAGCAAGAACTGCGAATAACCATCGTTGTGGATGCAATCTACGGAGTAGCGTCCGATAGTCATACGGACGACCCTTTTAACGCGGACTTGCGAGCATGGATTCGTGAGCAACCTAGTGAAACGCTTTTGCTGAACTCGGTACTTCAACAATTGACGGCGGCCGACGCTTGGAAGTTTCTGTCTCGTCGATGGAGTTCCGTTCCGTTGAAATTCGGGCTTCATGTGCGCTACAAAGACGTTTTGTCGGCGATTCGATTCGCGGAAGAAGGCTTCCCGACCATCGTTATTCACTACGCCACCGCGGACGAACTTCGCAAACGGGCGTCTTTTTCCAGAACAAAGCGATCCACCGCGGTTAAACGCTAGCACGCAATTCCTGTTTTCGTTCTGAAGAAAATGCGTTAGCCTACTCGGCTGGATTCGCGTGAATCATGGAAGACGAATTGCATAGGAGTAGTGCAACGTGAAACTTGCCAGCTTACACATCGATCGTTTCGGTGCCCGTTCCCAGCTCGATTTGAACGACTTTACGGACCAATTAAACGTGGTCTACGGTCCGAACGGGTCCGGAAAGACTACTATCATTCAGTTCATTCGATGGATGATGTTCGGCGACCGAGACGAAATGTCTCGGCGATATCTTTCCACAAGTAGTGGTCCCGCCAGTGGCTCGATGCAAGTTCGAGACCATGCAGGGATAAGGACGCTCGAACGCAAAAGTCAGTACGGAAGTATGCTTAGCCAGTTGAACGTGAGTGGTTCACACGGTTCGGCGCAAACACCACTTCAACTGTCGAATGCTGAGTTTGATCGTTTTTTCACATGTAGCTTCGATCAGTCTCGCAACATTGCCGACCTACTTAACTCGGCAAAGCGAAATGGCTTGCAGCTGCATGTTGATCAGCGTCGACTTGAGCAAACGCAACGACTTCGTGAACAAATCGCTCAGCATCGGTCCCAACTAAGTAGCTTTCGGTATTCGGATACGCACGAGCAACTGACTCGCAGACGCGAAGAAAAGCGACAACGAATCGATTCGCTGCGGCAACAGTTTTTGCGGCATCAAACGGAATTACAAGAACAGCGCAACGAGTTGTCGATGGCGTTGTCCGTTCCGCAAACGCAAGTCGACCGGCTTCAAAGCGTGGTCGCCAACATCGAGCAAGCGATTGAAACTCGCAAACGGCAGTTGATGGAAGAGCAGCAAGCGTGGATGTCTGCGCGACGTGAACTCGAAGATCGACGTCAGCGTCGTATTGCCGAAATCGACGGGCAGCTTAATCGTTGGCAAGATATCCTCAATGAAGTACGTGCACGGCTCGAACAAGTGCGTTCGCGGATTTCCTCGTACTCAGATGTTGGCGTGACACCAGCTGACGCTACTGATCTACAGTTTTTCATGCGTCAGCTAGGATTCCGCGTTCGAGATATCGAGCAAGACCTTACGGGCGTTTACGAAACTGAAACGTGGCGTGATCATGAGTCGGATGCTGAATACTTGCGAGGCTTGCTTGGTTCGGCGTTGAACTCTTTGCAAAGTGATGTGTCTCGACTTGGGCAAACCGTCGAGCAACAACAGAGAGTCAACGAACTGTATGAGACGCGAGAAGAGTTGAATTATCTCTGTCGTGTCGAGCAAGAACTGGCCGATCTCATCGATGCGTTGGGTCGCCAGCGACATCAACTCGGCAGAGAGCCGAGTCTTGCCAACGACACAAACGCGTACACACTTTTCCGACCTGGTGATTTCGATGTCGTCGGTCAAATGCGTGAGCATGTGCCGTACTCGTCCAGCGAACCGATGGCAAATTGGTCTTCGAGCGCTTCACCTGCTCCAGCAGTCGATCTAGCGAACGCTTTGAATGACTTTCGTATTCGCCACCTAGCCGAACGTCGCGATTCAGCGGTCGCACGGTTGCATAAGGCCCAGCAGATTCTGTCGAACCTGCAACAACGCATTCGCACAATCGACGAAGAGCTTGCTCGAACTGGTAACGACTACCAAATCTCACAGCTCGAACGCGAGATTACGGAAATTGAACAGCAATTGAGTCAGCAGCAGCAACGAGCGTCTTTGGAACGTGCGATTTCAGCTCTCGAAAACCAATTGCGACAACTCGAAAGCCAATCGGGCAGTTCGCAAGTTGTTGACGAAGCAACGAACTTCTTGCGTCGACTAACGGACAATGCGTACACGCAAATCGAGCTGTCGGATAGCCATCGGTGCCTAGTAACGGGTCGCAACGACCATACCCCAATGGCGTTCGGTGGCCGTAGCCATGTGAACGAGCATCAGTACGACTATTCGCAATTGAGCCGAGGTGTCCAAGATCAGGTCTACCTGAGTTTGGTGCTCTCCATTTCGAATGTCTTTTATCGCAAAGGTGTGATCGCACCATTGATCTTGAATGATGTGTTTGGCAATCTCGATCAATCTGGTTCGCGAGCTTTGGCCAGCGTACTCTCGGATTTCGCGATGCAAGATCGACAATTGTTCGTGTTTACACGGCATGACCATGTGCGCGAGCTATTCGGTCGGACAAGCGCGAGAGTTTTCACTCTGCGAGAGCGAGATGCGATTGGCTTGCCTTCGCCGGCACCCGTTACGCCGATACCGGCTCCGCCAATAGCAACGACACCGATACGACCGGTATACGAATCTGTTGAACTACCACCTCCGCCGAGTCCCAGCTACAAATGGGTTGCAGAATGGCAAGGTCGAGACGGCGAGACGACGACCCGTTTCGATGATCATCGGACTGACCGTGATCGAGAACCGAAGAACGTTTTGCGTACCATCGAGACTCGCAGCTATCCGAGTCAGCGAGCGGATGATTCGATAGAGTCCGTCGCGAACTCAACTTTGAACAAGATCGCGGCGATCGCTGAAGAAGAGTACATCGCTGGCAGCCACTCCGATGCGGAACCACAATTGCGCCTTGGCGATTCGCTAGGTGAAGCACCTGTATTGTCAGCAGATTTTGTTGGTTACATGAATCGCTTGGACATCCGACGCGTCGAAGAGTTTCTCGAACTCGACCCTGACGAAGCCGAACGTCAATTAGGAAATCACGGGATCACCGCGGAGATCGTGCAACGCCGCCAGCGCGAGATCATGATGATGGTGTACGTGCTCGCCACTGCGACGGAAGCCCAGTTGTTGGTCGCATGTGGCGTACCGGATCCGGCTAGATTAGCACGCGCGGATGAAGCAGTCCTGTTGAAGCGAATCGAAACGATTCTTTCTCGCCCACAGGCGGTCGAACGATTCGGTACGGTTGATCGATACAGTCTTGGGCGAATCCAGCGCTGGATCGAGTCAGCGAGACGCAGTGATTTTCGAGGACGATCGAAAAGATCGTACACGCGAAGTGGAATAGTTCAGAACTCCACCGGTCGAAGTCGGTCGAACGGTTCTGAAAAACTAGTCACACGTTCATTATCGACTCCGGCGAAACGAAGTACGACGCGACGTAACGCGGACACGGTGAAGATGGCGAAGAAACCCGGCCTCAAGTTTTACTTGGAGCCGAATGATCCAGTTGTCGACGCGCCTTCCATCGGTCCAAAGACTGCGGAAAAACTTCACGCAGTCGGTGTTCATACCGTGAGCCAGTTGTTGTCGGGAGATCCTGAGAACATTGCCGAACGATTGGATGAAAAGAAATTCACGACTGAGGTCGTTGAACAATGGCAGCTTCAAGCCGAACTGGTTTGTTGCATTCCAAACTTGCGCGGACACGATGCACAGATTTTGGTGGGCTGTGGCGTCGAAGATCCTGTAACGCTTTCTTCGATGGACGCTAGCAGCTTTTTGCAAACTGTGAATCAGTACGTCGATTCAAAAGAAGGACAGCGAACCATTCGCAATGCGAAAAAGCCCGACCTAGCGGAAGTCACCGCATGGATTGAGTGGTCGGAATCAGCGCGTCAACTGCGAGCGGCTTAAACGAGTCGACAATTCTTTCAATTCTTGAGATTTTTGCTAAAGATGGCCGCCAACTCGACTTGGCGGCCATCTTTGCTATTGCTACACTCCGCCGCGCATTCGGCAGACGAACCATGGTGGCTCGTCAATGAATCGCCATCGTTTGATCGCCATCGAACATTTTCGTGGAGCTTCTCATGCGTCAGCCAACGCTTCTGCTACTCATAACGCTTTTACTTTGCCAGACGGTTGATGCAAAATCGCCTTTCTCGCTGGTCAATTTTAAACGTTCGAAGAAGGTGGCGAAGAGCTCCAGTTTGTTGACCGAGGAAAACGGTCCGTGGATGATCTTCGTTGCCGCATTCGCCGGTGAAGGAGCCGAGGGGGAAGCACGAGAACTCGTAAATACGCTAAATACGAAGCTCAAAGTTGACGCGTACCTCCACAAGAAAACATACGACTACACGGATTCCGTGGAAGGCAAAGGCTTCGACAAGTATGGCAATCCAAAAAAAATGCGATTCCATTCGGCGGACGCGTTTGAAGAATTCGCTGTATTGGTCGGTGACTTTGATACGGTCGACGATCCGAAGCTACGGAAAAATCTACAGCAAATCAAATACGCGTCCTCGGAAGATCTCGGTCTGCGAGGATCGAAATCGAATCCAACGACTCGGCGTTTTGCTGGGTTGCGGTCAGTGCAAAAGAAGCTGACTCGAGACAAAACAAAGCAGTCGAAAGGACCTCTGGCTCTTTCGTTCGCAACTCGCAACCCAATGATTCCTCGAGAAGCCGTTGCGCCGCAAGGTATCGAAGAAGGCCTGGTGGAAATCAACAAGCGAGTGAAGCACACGCTTCTTAAGAACCCGGGTAAGTATACGGTTCGTGTCGCATCGTTCCGCGGAGAAGTCATCATTGACCAACAAAAGATCAATGACATCAACAGCAACAAGAAAGAACTAGCTGGGCGAATTAACGAGACGGACGACAAAGCCGAAGCTCTGACGAGAATATTGCGAGACAGAGGCATCGAGGCATATGTCTACCACGACTACCACGAAAGTATCGTTACCGTCGGTAGCTTTACTGACATTGGGCGTGAGCAACCGGATGGAACGATTGAGTTGAACTCAGATGTGGCTAAGGTGATGGAGAACTACGGTCCTCGCAAGAAACCGATTCCGGGGGCGAGCATCAAGTTGTCGGGAATCCAGCCCAAAGCGACACGAGACCCCAAAGACGAATCAAAGGTTTACGTTTTTGAAGTCGCACCGCAACCAATTTTAGTGCCGCGTAAATCGATCGCGACTGACTACTTGTTGGACTCTGCGAAAGAACGCAGCGGCGGGCTCTTCGGGGCATTCAAGTAACAACAGTAGGTAACTGTCCTGATTCGCAACATCCGCAGTGCCGAAAAGCTTACTCTGGTGCGCCCAACAACTGGGCAGACTCCAACGGATACCACTGACCGATCTTCTCTTTAAGTGCGTCAACTTTTTTCGGGTGAGACTTGGCGACGTTCTTCTTTTCGAATGGATCGGTAATCAGGTTGAACAACTGAGGCTCGGTCACTGTTTTGGGGTGAGTCGTCTGGTAGCGATTCACTTCGCCGTCGTAGGTAAGTATTAACTTCCACTCGTCTTGAATACACCATCGATAAAGTAGAGTTTCTTCCGGGTCGCTCATGTCAGCGACGTCATGCGAAAACCCTTCGCCAAAGATGGTGTCACGGTCGATCGCATCGCCGGACGTTAAATATGGCCACAGGTCTATTCCCGGTAGATCGTCAGTTGCGTCAGCACCGGTCGCAGCAAGAATGGTAGGAACAATGTCGATGCTGCTGACGAGTTCCGGACGATTGGATGGCTTGAGTTTGCCAGGCCAAGAGAACATGATCGGCGTGCGAACGCCTCCTTCGTAAGGGGTTTGTTTTGATCGAGTGTCGTAGCCATTTTTCTTTGGATTTTGAATCCAACCGTTGTCCGTTACGTAAATGATCAACGTGTCATCGCGTAGTTTTCGGTCGTCGAGGATTTTCATGACACCACCACACGTTTCATCAAACCACTCACACATTGCGTAGTATTTCGCAATGGTTTTCGATTCGACGTGTTTGTATTTGTCCAGAAGTCGCTTAGGTGGATTGTGGGGCGTGTGTGGCAAGAACGGTGCGTACCAAAGAAAGAATGGCTTGTCAGCGACGATGGAATCATCGACAAAATCAGCGATTGGAGCTAACCCCTCGCGTCCTATCTCTAACCCGTCGTCTCCGTGTCGACCACCGCGCTGAGGGAATCCTCGTGTCATACCGTGAGTAAATCCACCGCGGGAAAAGTTGCCTTCCCACCATTTGCCACTTTGATGCGAAAGATAACCAAGTTCGCCCAACGCTTCAGGAAGAGTTTTGAAGTCGTCGATCTTGCCGATCAGCTGTTCACGTCTTTTTTTGTGTAGTTCAGAATTTGGATGCGAATATTTGGGTGAAGGGTCGTTACCCGTGACGCCGTGTTTGTGTGCGTAGTGACCCGTTGCCAACGTCATGAGTGAAGGTCGGCACAGGGACGTGGGCACGTAACCGCGTTTGAAAACAATGCTTTCTCGAGCAAGTCTGTCTAAGTTGGGCGTTTTGATTTCAGGGTGATCCATGAAACCGTAGTCGGTCCACGCTTGATCATCTGAAAGGATGAGTACAACGTTGGGGGCTTTGCCAATCGCCAAAGAGCACAACAGGCTTGCAATCAAACAGGCCGAAACAGTTCTTGAAATCACCATCGTTAAACTTTCTGCTCAGTTGACTGAGTATGCTTCTAGCTGGAGCACCAGTCAGCGAGTGGAGTTTTGTGAATCGTCGGCGATTGCTTCTGCAATTCAATGACAGCCGTTTCCGCCGCTTCGACTGACTTTTCATCTGGACAGTATTCAAACCCTAAGTTCAGCGTCGTAGAGCCTTTGCCAGGCAATTTGATGACTCTGCCCTTTTCACCTTCAAAGGAACGCGGGTTTGGGAAATTCGTACCAGGTTCGATGCCCGTTACGTAGCCATCTTCGATCGCCGTTGTGTTTTTCCAAACGGTGAAACAAGGGAGTTGCGAAGTATCGAAGCGAAGTACCGCGCCTCGCGTGCTGTGCGCGTTTTTCAAAAGCGACAACGATTTTCCGTCTGCGTTTGACTGGAGTTTGGCGAAGTAGACTTGTTCTTCGAAACCTGGTGTTTCGGCCTGGTAGCTATCCCATGCATCGATTCCCGTTGCCGCGTGATCGTTTCGTGGAACTAATTCGGCGATCGGTGCACAGATCTTCGATCCTCCATCCAACAAAGGCTGACCGAAGTTTACGTGGTAAAGCATC
>CAYNJG010000061.1:0-32493 GCA_964397295.1 uncultured Pirellulaceae bacterium | reverse complement strand
CCCGTCAACGCAAAGTCCGGGATCGCCGACGCTACGGCCGACCAGATTTTACGTCGACCTTGATTTTGATCTAGCGAATCGAGGCTGATCGTCTGAAGAGTATCCAACTCACGTGCGAGTAACTCTCTTCCGTCAACCCAAATGCAAGCCAACGCAATCGTCGCAACAACGCCCAGGCCAATAACAGCCCGCTTGCCGACACGTCGTTGATAGAGCAATAGTCCGGTCGAAGTCAAACCTGCGATCGCCATCATGACGAGGCCGCCGCGACTGAACGAAAGTAGCGAAGCCAGGAGTACGATGCCTAGGCCGATAAGCGGCAACACTTGTCCGCGGGGTAGGCCGCCGCTTCCGTAATTCGCCGACTTGGAAAAGCCGTGCGTCTTTTCGCCGACGGTTTCTTGTTCTTTGACGATCCACCACATCAGTGGACCAAGTGTTAACGCAAGAAAATGGACGAAGTGGTTTTCATTTGCAAACGTACCTTTCACCACGGTCATGGTGTCCCGCGACGGGTGCTCCATGAACCACAGGAACTTTCCATTGCCAAGGTATCGTTGTGCCAACCCAATGAATGCCATCGAAACGCCAGCGATTGCGAGCGACTTCAGCAGGAATTCGAGATCTTCGGGACGCTTGATTCGTTGTGCGACTACCACAAATAGCATGACGTAGGCGAGCACCATAGCCAGTGCTCCGCGCGTTGCGTGTGGAACCAGCGTGAGGTAGCGCCAGCTAGTTTGTGCAACTTCGCCGTCCGCCAATTCAACGATGCCATGATGAAGTGGCAGCAACTCCGAAACCGTTGGTGAGAGACTGTGCACCAATCCAGCGGGCAGTGGTAGAAGTTGTACGACCACAAGCAGTACTGCCAGTCCTGCGATCCACTCGGCTCCGGTGGCGAGCCACGATTTTGGTTTGGGCGAGAGTAATCGCGTCATTCCCCACGCAGTCGCGGTGATGCCGATCAGAACCACAAGTAAAAGCCGACCTACCGCGAATCGACCGGCCATTGCCAGAGGTGCGACAAACAGGATACTTGCAAGTCCGCAGTCGACGACACGGTTGAGGATCTCTAGTCTCGGATTCTCAGCGTGCTGTAGTTTCTGATTCCAATTCAAGTCTTCACCTTCCTAAGCGGCGCGACGAGGTAGGATTTTTTTCTTTTTCGATCGCTGAGGAGCAATCTTCGGAGTCGTCTCTGCTTTTGCTGCCCGCGGTCGGATCGCTGTTTTTTCTGTTACTGGCTGATGAATCGCGGGTGGCTTCGACGGCGCGACCAAAATCGTTGATGTTTCCGACGTCTCCGACTCGACAAACTCATCGCGTTCATCGTGTCCGTAGCCATAACCGTAGCCATATCCATACCCGTATCCGTAACCGTATCCGCCACTGTCATGACTAACATTGTTGGCAACGATACCCAAGAAGTGCAAAGATGAACCGTGGATCTCTTCGACGGCTCGATGAACGATTCGCCGATTGTTCTTTTCGGGTTGCACTACCAACGCCAGGCCATCAACGAGTCGCCCAATGATGGTTGCGTCGCTGGCTGCCAGAATCGGTGGTGTATCAATCAGGACGTGATCGTAAGTATCTTGGGCCCAAGCGAGTAACTCAGCAAAACGCGGTCCACTGAGCGAACCG
Organism: uncultured Pirellulaceae bacterium; assembly: GCA_964397295.1. GTDB lineage: Bacteria > Planctomycetota > Planctomycetia > Pirellulales > Pirellulaceae > CAYNJG01. Next base: position 30,846 of record CAYNJG010000061.1, on the reverse strand, counting down.
GTTGGATCGACTGGGCGAATGCCGGCAGGAAGCATGCTTAGGTTCGGCACGCCCGTTGGCAAAACGTAGTCTTCAACCATGTCTACCACGTCATTGCTTCCACGAAGCACATTGCCGAGCCCCTTTTTCGATCGTACGTCGAACAACTTCGATAGACCGGGGCGACGCATGTCTGCATCGATCAATAGAGTTCGATTACCCGTCTGGGCTGCAGCTACGCCGAGATTGGAAAGGACTGTGGTTTTACCGTCGCTAGGTTCGGAGCTACTGATCGAAAGACAATCAAGATCCGTACCCGAAAACGCGAGTGTCGTACGCAACGTTCGGAAGGCTTCGCTTTCGACGCTGTCCGGTGCAGTAAAGACATGCAGCGCATCGGCGCCTTTTTCAGTCGTGTTGGGAAGATTGCGAATGATCGCCAATACTGGAGCGCCCAATTCCTCTCGCAGTTCTTCAGGCGACCGGAAGCGATCATCCAAAACGTCCATGATGTAAATGACAGCGGAGCCTGCGCCAACGCCCGCAACAAGACTCATGAGTAGAATCCAAAGCGGTCGTGGCGAAACCGGTTTGTTCTTGGCAAACGCTTCGCTTGTGACTGATACCTTGACGTCGGTGTGGTTCGTTTTAACGAGGATCTCGTCCAGGCGGTCTTGCAATCGCTTGTCATGATCACGGATGCGTTCGGCTTGGCTTTCCAAGTTGCGAATCTGTTCCCACTGACTGGCCAGCATCAGAGCTTCTTGTTCTGCGGTGCTGAACTCTTGTTGCAAGGTTTGCTCGTGCAGCCATGTTTGTTGCAGATTCTCCGATACCAGCGAAAGCAACATTTCGCCAAGGTGGCGATTGTATTCCTCGCTCGCAAGCTGAGACTTTTGTGTCGTGTAGTTGGCGACTTGCTGCTGGATCTGCACGACGCGATTCGAAAGCCGCACGACCTCGGGATGATTCTCGAGGTAAAACGCGGACAGTCGTTCGAGCGAAGCTTGTTCTTCAAACAGCATGCGTTCAAGATGCGTGACTACGTCGCCGTCTTTGGTCGAAAGTCCCAAAGCGCCGAGCACGACTTCTTTTCCGATCGTGGGTTCTAACGCGAGAAGATGCTGCTGCAAGTTGCCGCCACTTTGTACTGCGTTTTGAAGTGCCACCAATGATGACTGCAACTCGATTCGCGATTGCTGCACTTCGACCAACTGCGTGTGTAGCTTGTTGACTTTGTGAACGGCTGGATGCACGACGTCCGCCTTGCTGATTCCCAGGTCTTTCACAGCTTGCTTTGCCAAAAGCAGTTGTTGGTTTTTTTCTTTCAGACGCTCTTCAACGCGGTACATGTCGTTCTGCAATAGCTCAGCAATTTCGCTGGCAACAGTCTTATGACTTTCATCAATGAAGTTGGTGTAGCTTTGCACCACTGCATTAACGACCGTCTCTGCGGTTCGCGGTTGTTTCGATAGATAGCTGATTTCGATGATGTTGGTCGATCGAACTGCAGTGGCTCCCAGTCGCTCACGCAGTTGGTCACGCCATTTTACGCGTGGGTATTGGATTAAATCGGTGCGAGCTTCTTGCGGTAGTCCGTCCAGGATTTCGATGGCGCCGTCCAGGACCTTTGCACTGGAGAACAATCGTTCGTAGGTCGGAAGCATGCCTTGCCGGTTTGTATCGCTTCCGCCTGATCCGTCTACCTCTGCTTGTTTGCTCAGCACGAGTAGTTGTCCCGTCGCACGGTAGATACGTTCGGCGGTTGCGTAGTACAGCGCGCCTAACAACGTCGTAATAACGACCGCTGCGATCAGGATTGATTTACGACGTTGGACGATGCGCAAGAATCGCATGAACGCATAAACAACATGCGTTGTAGAAACCGTTTGAACTTGCGTAGCACTATCAGTCATGCAAAAGACTCAGCAATTAGAAACCAGGGATGGCACTCGAGAATCCGATGCGGAAGAAGTTCCGCAAAAAGTCGACCGTGAACGTAGTAGGAGTTTCTTCCACACTCACGACGTCACCAGGCAAAAGCACAAGATTCGATTCTCGTTTCGACTTGGCTTCTCGCATGGAAACTTCGATCACAATCGGTTCGGGGTAGCCCTCCACAAACCGTGTAACGTGTATTTTGTCCGCGAACTCAATCTCACGGCCACCAGCTAAGGCGATTGCTTGAGTTACACGCAGTGGCTCATCTTTGGGCAGATCAAACTCGCCGTCGTGTGGCACAAGGCCGTGAATGTAGACCGTGCTAGGACGATGTTCTTTCACCATCACGATACTGCCGTCGTGAAGGGTCGTGTCACTAGCTTGTCCCGCCATCGCTTGCCTTAGATCGACATGAATAGACTGTGCGCCGCCGCCAGCACTGCCGTCGAAGGCTGTTTGTGCCACACCGCCATCGGCAAGAGCACGATGTCGAATTTCGATTGTCTGTCCGGCTGTTTTCGCCAGGCCGCCAGCAGCAGTGATTGCTGCGAGCAAATCGCTGCCGGCGCGAGGGATCTCGTAGTCGCCCGGTTTATCAACTGCGCCAACGACGCGAATGCTGTCTGTTTGGCGTGAGTTCAAGAGTACGGAGATTTTGGGATCTCGATAGATTCGTTGTGCCATCGCGTGCTGGCGAAGTCGTTCTTCGGCGCCGGTCAATGTTAGACCAGTGATTGGAACGCTACCGAGGATCGGCAAGTCGAGCGTGCCGGTTGGGCTTACTCGGTATGGCAGCGGATCGGGCGGCGTATCTTCAGCGCCCGTAATGATCGCGACATCTAATACGTCGCCTGGATAGATCAAGTCTGTGTTGATCGAGCGACTCGCCAAAAACGACAAGTCTAGTTGCGGATTGGGCGTTTGGTTGGCTGCACGGAATTCCATCGGCAGATTTCTCGCCATGATGATTCGTTCATTGTTTGTCGAGCTGCAACCCGCCGACATGCCAATCATCAACAGCGCTGTGATGGTACCGAATCGCATCCAGTATGAGTCCACGATATTTGTCATCCCGGCCACGTCTTCTCAATTCGTTTAGTATGAGCAGTCATGCAAATCGGAGTTGCCGCCGATCCGCCTACGGGCGGACGCTTGCATGCAGTCCGCCCTGATTTGCTTTCACGAAACGACGCACTCCTGAATTGAGTACTTCAAATCGCAAGGAAACAAAACATATCGAGGTATCGACCGATTACACTTCGCAGACCAATCATTTGGAAGAATCAGCAGCCTTCACCTCGTTGCTAGCTTGTGCTGCTACTGAAGTCTGTTTGCTGGCGCTAACCATCCGTCTTAGAAGGGCGGCGGATGTTATCGAAAAGAATTTCGGAGCGGAAGATGTTTCTTAATGTCGCGCACGGAGTGCAAGCACAGTAAGAAGGCAATTGTTGCTATGACCTGCGTGCTAGCTGGCGGCACTGCGAGGTTGTTGTCTTGGCTTCGTATCGAGTCCGAATATTTGACATTCAAGTGCGAATCGCAGTAGCTGGAACGAAGAGTTCATTCCCAGTTTTTCTTTGAGGCGATCGCGATAGCTCTCAATGGTCTTCACGCTAAGAGTCAATTCGTTAGCTATCTCACGTGGAGCAAGGCCATTGCCTAAACGATGGAGAATATCCAGCTCACGGTTTGATAGTGAAGCACATGGATCAGAAGCCGTGTCGGTCTGTTTGTTGCCAGCAATACGTTGGACAATCTGACGCTCGACTTCATGGCTAAGATAGATTTCGCCGGACATGATGCGAGCAATGGCATTCTCAATTTCGGTTGCCTCTGCCGTCGCGCAAATGAATCCTTGAGCTCCAGAACGGATAACACGCTCTGCAAAAATGAACTCAGGCTGCGCGGAAAACACAAGAGTCTTATGTCGTCGAAACTTAACTTGCGAAGCTTCTAAGAAATCAAAGCTCAAATTTGAAAAGAAGCGGATCTCGGTAAGCAGTAGTTGGGGCTTAAAGTCCTTTAATAAGCTGGTTGCTTCTGCTGAGCAGGTCGCCTCTTCGACCAAAGCTCCATTGGATGAGACAATTTGTCTTAGGCCAATGCGCGTTACTGGCTGATCGTTGACGATCAGCACCTTGATCCCACTGAGGTCAATTATACTCCTTCGCACACTCATAGATGTAAAGTCCGTAATTGAATTAAAAGCGAGAGGATAGGCTTTTGGGGGGGCTGCTATGAATTAGGAGCAATGCTACCAAGTAAGTTTCTTGAATTCTACCGAAAGTAGTTCTATTTGCGGTAATCCCTACGCCCTTGTAGGTGTTTCACCTACTTTGTCTTTGTTGAAAAACGAAATAAAAAAGGGTTGATATACCCGTTTTGGGGATTTTTTTCGCGGAGCATAATGCGTCCCGGCGCGAGGAGCGCCCGTAAGGTTTACGGAACCGTGAAACACAGAAAAGAAGGCCTACCTAGTTATGAAGAGCAGAAGCAAGAGAAGCAGCTTGAAGCGTCGTCAACGTCAACAAGAATCGCTACGACGATCAATGCAGGTAGAAAACCTTGAGGAGCGTCGGCTCTTGACAGTCACGAGCGCCGTTTTCGACACGCCGTTTACGAGCCTGGTAGAAGACCCAGCAAATGCTGCTGCCGTTACTGCCAATCAGCCTTACATTACTGTGATTACATCGGGGACATCCGCAGCCGGCCCCGCGGACACGATCTTCCTAGCTCAAACTCCCGCACCCGCTACTGATGCAGAAAGTTCTGACTTCAGTCTGGATAACGTGGTTCTTCCTGTTGGACTGCCGGCCGGCAATTATACGATTGGATTGATCGACAATAGCATCATCGACAACAACACCAGTACCACTATTTCATTGGTGACCGATGGCGGTCTTACGGTGAATGACGACGCATTCATCGAAGGCACCGAGCAAGTTGGCTTCTCGATACCGGCATTCCCGAGCGCGAATTCGTTTCACGTGCACTCGATCCTTGATGAAGAAGCGGCTGAAGTATCGATAGGCAATGTTATTGAGGGCGACACAACAGTTGCAGTCACGCTGACGCAAACCGCAGGTGACGCCAACGCTCAGCTCGAAGACACATTCACTGCGGTCGTTCAGGATCTCGGGACAGGCAGCGCTTCATCGGCTGACTTTACGTTCTCAAGCCAACCCGTTGTTTTTCCCGCCTTGACGGAAGCAAGCGGTATGGGTCCGGCATCGGTCCCCTTGCTAATTGCAACGGTAGATGACTCACTCGCAGAGCCGACTGAGGTTGTTGACTTAGCATTTACGAATGGCGGTACTTCACCGATCGTACCCAATTCGCATAGCCCTTCGTACATTGCAATTGGGAATGATGACGTTTCGATTGTCGACAACGAAGTAGTCTCGATCGGCTTTAGCACTGCAATGCAGATGGTCGACGAAGATGACCAGTTTGGTGACAACTTGTTCCAAGTCAGCCTGACGATCTTTGGTTCGGGTCAGGCTCCGTATACTTTGCAAGACCCATTGAGCATTCCGGTCGCGATTGGCGGGTCAGCTAGTCTGGGCATTGACTATGACATCATTGCACCAATTCCTTCGTCACCGTTGACGTTTGGTGCAGGTGCAGGGAATACGACCATCCCGTTCTTCATTGAAACAGAGTCGGGTGCTGGTGGCGGCCCTGGCGCCGTTTTTGATGATTCGATTCTCGAAGGTGACGAGAATGTAACGCTCGACCTGGATCTGACAGGTACAATCGCTCAGGCTGGATTGCTATCAACCGGTTACGAGTTGGTGATTAAAGACGATGAAGTTGGAGCGATCACTCTGACGAAAACGGATGGCGATGAAGATGGCACGGTCCCTGTTACCTACACGGCTACGATCACCGCTCCGGGTACCGGCATCGACGCTCCGACAGCTATTGCTAGTACAATTAACCTGCCGTTTACGTTGTCTAGTTCAGATGCGCTCCTTGGGTTCGACTACGGAGGGCCTATACCTTCGTCGCCATTGACGTTCGCTGGCGTAACTTGCCCGACAACTGGCGATTGTGTGGCCACCGCAACTTTAACGGTCCCAGTTATTCCCGACAATGTATTGGAGCCAACGGAATCGCTAACCGCAACATTCTCCGGTTCGAGTCTGTTGCCAGCTAGTTCGTCGATCTCTGCCGACATTCTCGACGACGATATTGGCGACGTCCGAATTTCCGTTACGGACATGATGGGTACCGAAGACGATGCAACGGCACCAGATCCTGACGATCAAGTTGGGTTTGATGTGCAGCTCAACTTGCCTGCGTCAGTTGCCGTCAGTGCCACGATCGATTTGGATCCCTCGACTGCCGCGAGCCTGACAGCTCAGGCCGGTATCGACTTTGAAGATATCTTTCCGTTGGCGGTGACATTCCCTGCGTACAATCAGTCAGACGCGTTGGTGGCGGCGAACACGGTTCAGTCGGTAACCGTTCAAATCTTCGACGAGATGGATGCGATTCCAAATCTGCCGTTCGAGATTTCTGAGCTTACCGAAGAATTGGTTGTTGAGATTACATCGGTATCGACCCCAGTTGCAGTGGGTAATGCTGGTGTTGGCTACTCAGTTCTTGCTCAGCCAGATGGTCGTCTCGAAGATCCGCAGATGATCGGTGATCAAGTGGGGCCTCGTACGTTGCTGATCAAAGATGATCCAGGCGATGTTGCCTATGTTCATGTTTTGGGAGCTGCGGAGTTTGGTGGTGACGAAGCCGCCGCCGAGCCAAACGACAATGGAAGCTTTACTGCCGTGCTGCTGGATAGTAGCAGTTCTATCGGTGCCAATCTGATCATGACGAGCGTACCGATCGACGTGACGATTGCTGGCTTTGGTGGAACAGCCACACTCGGTGACGACTATGTCGTGAACCCCGGTGTTGGGCCGCTGACATATCAAATCCCTGCAGGGTCGTTTTCGACACCAATCAACGTGATCGTCGTTGACGATACCGAGGTCGAGCCGACAGAAACGGTCACTACTAGTCTTGCGAGCCACATGTCAGTTCCACCGACTGGCTATACCGGCCCACTGCCGACGGTTGATGATGGCAATCCTGCCGTAATTCAAACGGTTGAAATCGAAGACAATGACTCGATTAATGTCGTTGTTACCGCAACAGATAACAAGATTGACGAAGACACGTCGGGTAATTCCACAGGCCGGTTCCGGGTTGCATTGCAGGACGGAAACGGTAACGCGATTACGCAGCCGACCAGCACCGCGTTTACCATTGAGTTCAGTGGTTCAGCATTGTTTGCAGCATCAGGCATGGACCCTGATGACTATGACGTGTCATTCGTTACACAAGGTGGGGCGACTGGACCGATCTCAGCGGCTTCGGCCACTCTCGCGATTCCGGCGAACGAACAGTATGTCGACTTTATTGTTACTGACAAAGCCGGTAACGAAATTGTTGTCGAGAATGATGAAACCGTTGTTGCGACAGTCTCAGATGCACCAGGTCCAGACACGAGTGCAACTATTGACATCTGCGATAATGACTCGGCAATGGTGCACGTCAACCCACTCGCAAATGCTGTTGAAGATGGCGTCGTTGGAACGGCAGACGGAAAATTCGAATTCTACCTCAGTGCTCCAAGCGATACGCCAACGACTGTCACATTTACCGTGATGGGCGGCACTATCAATCCAGCCTCGTCGACGGACTTCTCGGTAATCAATGATAGTCCAGGTGCTCCTTCGACGGTTCAGGTCATCATTCCGGCGTTTACGTCAGGCACTGGCTTGTCGACGAATCCAATGATTACGTTTGATGCTACGGCCGACGTCTTAGTCGAAGGTACTGAGTCGGTGAAGGTGTCGGTTGCGTCGGTTGACGCGGGTGATGCGGACATCTCACCCGGTAACGCCGGTGAAGCATTCATTGCAGATGACGATGGCACTTTTGTCGGCGTCATGGCGATGGATGATACAGCCTTTGAAGATCAGTCTATTGCTTCGTCGGAAGGCCGATTTACATTCAGCGTTGGTGATCTGGTTGGGAACGCTAACCCCAATGTCACCACAGACTTGACTGTGAATTATGTAATCTCCGGTGTGAATATTACTAACGGAGACTACAGCCTAGCCGTTGTCGGTCAAACTCCAGCAGCCGGTTCTGCAAATCCACTGGGTGGATTGATTGGTACAGCGACTCTTGCTTCGCCTGCCGGATCTGGAAGCATTGTCATACCTGCGGGGGTGACCTCCGTGGATGTTAGGCTTGTGGCAGCTGACGATGCGGTTGTCGAAGGCAGCGAAACGTTGGCCCTGACTCTTACCAGCATCAATACACCATTTACCGTTGGTGCTCAGATCAACCCACTGAAAGTTGTGGATACAATCGACATTGTCGACAATGACGATGCGGAAGTATTCCTGACACACCAGGCCATCATGGGCGGTAGTCTGCCTGACGAAGAAGCGTTCGAAGAAGGTTGTGTTACTGGTATCGTTACTAACGCTTCCGGTGTAGCCCAGACAGGCTGCGTCGGAACTGGCACCACGGACGACAACGTTGTTCCATTCATCATCGGGCTGACGGCACCAAGCAGCACGCTGACGACTGTAACGTTTCTCGCAGGTGGTCCGGGAACGGCAACAGCTGACGCTGAATTCGAAGATTTCGATATCGTCGGCCCAGCATCTCTCACCGGACCAACCTTGGATCCCGTATCAGGCCTCGAGCAGTATTCGGTTGACATTCCGGCGAACACACAATTTGTTACGCTAGAAATTCACGCCGTGAATGATAATGACACATCGACAGGGTTAGCTAGTCTGCTTAGCGGCTCTCGAGGTGTTGTTGAGGGAACCGAACTTGTTGTCACTCGACTGTTGCCGACGGCACAGGGCGGTGCCTCATCCAATGCTGCTTACACGAATAGTGCATCTACATTCGAAGAGATTACGAGGATACTCGAGACGGATGTTGCGGAATTCGATGTTTCGGACCATGTGTTTGTGGAGAATGCAAACGCAGGCGGTAATCCGCTTGGATCACCACTCAGTGGCGTCTCAGATCCTCAACCCGACGGTGTAGTTGTTACGCTGCTAACCGATATCGAGGGTCAGATCAACGTTACATACGCAACAACGGATTTGGCTCCAGGTTCAGGTCGGCCAAGTGGTGGTGCTGTTGCCAACGAGGGTTCGGACTACACTGACAACGACGGAGGCTTCCCGGCCTTTGTGAATACGCTCGCTGGAGCGAACAACGTTACGACATTGAATGCGGCATGGCTTATTGATGCAGTCGACGACAATGTGGGCGAGCCAACTGAGTACTACGACCTCGTTCTGACAGCTAGTCACAACAATGCCGGTATCGTTGACGTTAGCGATGTTGGCCTGGTTACGATTCTTGACGATGACGTAATTGATGTGTCGGTCAGCTCGGCTTCAATTGTCGAAGGCGACAGTCCGGATACGACCACGGTCACATTCACAGTCAACCTAGATGACTCGAATCAAGCGATTCCAGCAGGAACGCTCGATTGGGCAACTGCGAACATCTCAACCGTAACCGGTGGCGTGCTGGGGACTGGAAAGGACGATTTCGTTCCTCAAAATCTAGAAATTGATTGGTTAGGCACAAAGTTTGATGCCAGCGACCTTCCAGCAGGCATCGGAGCTACATTGTCCAATGGTGACAAGACGCTGACATTCGAAGTCGTAATCAATGGTGACGATGTTGTCGAAGGTGATCAGCAGTTTGACGTCGACTTTGACTTTACGCCAGCTCTACCTTCTGGTGCACCGATCCAGACTGTTACTCAGACGATCACCATCGAAGATGACGACACGGCCAACATTCGATTGACTAGCGGTTCCAACCCCGTAAACGTTGCAACAAATGGTGATACGACCATCGTAGTACCTGAGTCGAACGGCACTGTTAGCGTAGCTGTCATTGTTGATAAAGCTATCGAGGGAATTTTGGAGGTGCTTGCGGCAACGTCGGATGGTACCGCGACAAGGAACCTCGGCACGCCTGCCGGAATTGACAATGACTACAACTCGGCGTCGGTTCCATCGGGCTCACCATTGGTATTTCCGAATACCATAGCTGGAGCCAATGTCAGCGCATTCACAACGGCGATTCACGAAGACACAATTGTTGAAGGAACGGAAAGGTTCAACGTTGACGTTTCCGTCGTGAGCTTCACGCCTTTCTCATCGAGTGTTGTCACTCCGCCGCCAGCAGCTTTCAACGCAGCGGGTGGTGAAGTTCAGATCAATGACAACGACAACGTGAGAATCGAGATTACGCCTAACACCCTCAGTGTTTCGGAAACAGCCGGGAATGCAACGTTCGCGGCAACATTGCTTGCCGACACGTCGGTTGCACCGGCCGCTTCTACAGGCGTACAAGATGCGTTCTCGTTTGATGCAGTCACAACTCAGGGCTTGCTGTTTGGAGGCTTCGCCTGCGGTGACGATTCGCACGCGATTCTGAATTGCCCTGGCGGAGACTATGACTTCACGAGCCTAGTTCCCGGCGACCTAACGGTCACATTCCCAGAGAATACGGATCTAGATGGTGATGGCGATTTGGAAGTCGCAGCAGGAACGGTCGTGACGTTCGACATTCCGATTAACGATGACAACATCATCGAAATCAATGAGTTGTTCAGTGTCAACCTAGACGCTGGCACGTTCAACGGTGCAAATGCAGGTGACCAAGCGATTTCGATCGTACCGGCAACTACGACGTCAGGACTTCACGAGATTACGATTCTCGACGATGACGCCGGTGCCGGTGCGGTAGTCGAACTGAGAAATCCAACGGCAGCTCTAGAAGGTACAGCACCTGGGCTTGGCACCAACGGAACGTTCGAAATCGGGTTGACCAACGGCTTGGTGACCGATGTGGATATTACGGTCACGATGTTGGTCGGTGGAACCGCTGACACCCCGAATGATGTAAATCCAGACTTTGACATTCCTGGTAGTGTTCCTTCCTTCAGCTCTGCAGCCCCAACGTTGATCTACACGATCCCCGCCGGGCAAAATTCGGTAGTTGTGGATGTTGTTCCGGTTCCTGATAACGCTGTGGAACCAACCGAAACAGTCGTTCCGGAAATTCAGCCGTTTGGTGTTGTTTCATCACCAGCTCGACCTGGAATCGGCAACGCAGCCAATTCTGTGCAAGTCGACATCATTGATGACGACGCTGGAATCACCACTCGTAACCTCTTCGTTCGCGGATCCACTTGGGGGACTGCAAGTAATCCGAACACAGTCACGGGATTTGTAGCGGCGTCCAAGCCGTTGACGCAGGGCATCACAATTCCACAGTTCAACGTGGATACGTTAGAAGTTGTGTACAACACGCCTCTGGGCGTCGGCGTAACACCGTTTCTGCTTGTTGAAGGGCCAACGGCCGGCGGTACCGTGTTCCTCGGCCTCCCATCAGGGACGTCCGGAACGTCCGGAAACACATATACGTTTGACCTTGGCGGTGCTTTGCAAAATGGGCGCTACAAGGCCACAGTTATTGACGGCCTTGCGAGCAACCCCATAAGTTTCAACGTGCTGCATGCTGATGGGTTTAGCTCCGGAAGCTCAGCGGAAGTTGTCGATTTTACTGACTTTGCACAGTTGTCCACGTTCTTCGGAAACTCGTCGGCTTCCAACACGGTTCCAAGTAACGCTGATTACAACGGCGATGGTGAAATCGACTTCGTCGATTTTGCAGCTCTTTCGACGTTCTTTGGTAACGACCTGGCTGGATTTTTGCCTCCCCCTCCTCCACTGACTTCTGCGAATTTTGCTGTTGACAGCTTTTTTGAAGATTTCAGTACCGAGGACGACGAAGACCATGAAGATTTTCTCAGTCTTCGCACAAGCCATCGGCTTGAACGATTTGTCTGATTTATCGTTTGAAACTGAGATACCCTTTACGTACAATATGAAACAAATAAGACAACTCCTGAGGATTATTTCTATGAAATCGTTTTTAGTCACTTGTTCACTTTGCACCTTTTTGATGGTTTCGACATCTGTTGCTTCAATTATCGCAACCCCAAATCCTGCAACGGTTATTCCTACCAATGTATCGTCGGGTGGGACGTTGTTGGCTCCGGAGACGGTAACCATCGAATTTGAACTTGAGAATCCGACCAGTAGCGCACTGACCGTTACAACAATTGGTCCATTCTCTATTTCGGTAGGGGTAACAGGTAGTTCTCCGTCGCCGACAATTGTCTCTCCACCAACAACTCTCATTACTTCAGGGACCGCGGTGGGTGAGTGGCAGCCCGCTCCAGCGGGGAATTTTTCCCTAAGTGCCATCGCAGATCTTACCACTGGTTCGAGGAACTACGTAGATCAATCCGGTACATCGATCAATGGAAACGGTTCCGAGCCTTTTGCCACGTTGGACATTACCCTACCAATAGGCTGGATTGTGGGTGATTCCGTAACATTAGCTTTCAATGAGCCAAGGGTCTTCAATTTTGGTGGCGCGGGTACCCAGGGTGAGCTTACGGATCTGTTTGATTTGCAAGACGGTGTCGCGCCGTTCGCCTCAAATGTTAATATTCTCACTGCTGTTCCAGAGCCAAACAGTTTCTTGATGCTGGGTCTTGTCAGTGTCGGAATGGTGGGAGTACGTCGCTGGCGAAGGCTAGATCTATCTATGTAAGTAATAGTAATAACTTTTAGCTTACCTAGTAGAAATAGCACCGATAAAAATGGTGATGGACCTCTATGGGCGCGGGAAATGACGATTTCGACGACGATGATTTCCTGCGTCCTGAGGAAGACTCGTTCAGTATCGCAGATACCGTCGAACGCGTTTTCGCCAGTTGCTTTCACTTAGTCGGTTTATTGTTGATGCCATGGCGGTGGGTGCGTTTGTCTCGTCCTCGTTCAATCGATAGAGACGTGCACCCCAGTGGTATCGTGAGAGCCAATTGGCGAGTAAGAAACCTCTCGGACACGATCGGTGAGCGGTTCCTGGGGCTGCTTGGTTTTTTCGAGTGGTTGTTTTATATCACGTTCGTTCGCTGGCGAGAGAACGTGTTGTCCGAGGGGATCGTTGATAGGCTGTTCTCGTTCTTGGAGTTTATCGACTGGGTTATGCAGTCTACGATCCAAGGGCTTTTGTTTGTCGCGATGCCCTGGAAATGGTTTCGCAAGCGGAAGCCGGTTCAAAACGATCCTTGGAACTGAATGACCGTCGCCCGGCGTCAGTTCGACCGACCTCTCTCTTCTCTGCTCGATCGACTCTATCTAGAGCAATTCACGTGGGACTTCACCTTCGGGCAGTAAATGCACGGGGCGTCCGTTACGGTCTGGAATCGTGTCGTCGTTCTTCAGGCCCATCGCGTGATAGATCATCGCACTGAAGTCTGCCGGGGTGATTGGCCGTGAGGTTGGGAACTCTGCTTTTGCGTCGGTGCTGCCAACGATTTGGCCATGTCGGTAACCACCGCCCGCCACCAAAATGCTTTGTGCTTGAGGCCAGTGGTCACGGCCTGCATCTTTGTTGATGCGCGGCGTTCGCCCGAACTCACCAGCCGTGACGACCAGCGTGTCGTCGAGCATGCCTCGGTTGGCCAAGTCTTGAATCAACACACCCACTGCACGATCGTGGCGAGGCATCTTGCTATCAAGTGCTCGCTTGAAGTTGCCGTGGTCGTCCCAGTAACCCGTATTCAGCGAAACGAATCGCACGCCCGCCTGGATGAGTCGCCGTGAGAGCAGTGCCTGCTCACCCCAGCCTGGACCGTACCACTCTCGCGTCTTCTTGTCTTCCTTCGACAGGTCGAATGCTTCTCGAGCTCGACCTGACAAGACAATCTCTTGTGCTTGGCGATTCATCTCGTCCAGGCTGTCAAACGTTTTGGTTCCGTCGGCATCTCGGCGAAGGCGATCCAGTTGGCTCAGTAACGAAACGCGATTCATCACGCGATCTTTATTGAGCCCATCGACGAGCGTGAAGCTTCGATCGCTGCCACTGGGCAAGCGTCCCGCTTCATTGCCGTAGCTGTACTCGCCGGTTCGGAACGGGTTATGAGCGAGTCCCAAATAGGATGCACCGTGAAATCCGAATCCGCCGTCATTGATGTTCACGCCGCTCGGTACACCGGGCTGGTTTGGCCCGAGTAGTTTCGAAGCAACCGCACCCATCGACGGATTGCGAGGCATACGGCTAGAGCCTGTGGCCCCGAGATAGCCCGTGAGCATCCAATGCGCGGCGGCCCAGTGATCACCGTTGCGATGAGTGAAAGCACGGAAGATGGTTGTCTTGTCGAGGATCTTTGCCTGATACGGCAGCAGCTCGGAAATCGGGTAGCCATCGAGCGAACTAGGAATTGATCCGTATGGGCCGCGGTACTCGGACGGAGCACTCGGCTTCATGTCGAATGTGTCGAGTTGCGAAGGACCCCCGTGTTGCCAAATTAGAATAACTGAACGCTTACGTCGATCTGGCGATGTGGTGGCAGCCAATGATTCTTGCTTCAACAGATCAGCGAGAGTCAAACCGAAAATAGATAGCCCGCCGACTTCAATGAATCGGCGGCGACTCATACCGTCGCATAGTTTTCTATTCGAGTTTCCGCGGATGGTGAGCATATGACGCACGCGGTGGGGGGATTTCAGGACAACAAACATTGTTGCCAAATCCACCCCGGAAATCAATCTCGCGCCGTTTTTACAGCCTGTTTGGCGAGAAAACCGTGTATAGTGGCGCGTCGATTTGAACGGATTTCACGAGGATGCGGCGTCGGCTAGCTAGCCGTCCTGCTATTGAACGCTGCCGAGCGATTGCTACGACAGCGTTCTTTCTCACGGAAGCAGTGTATCTTCGCTTTCACGTCTAGCTGCTGCCGAAACCGCCATCGCTTGCAGCTTCGCCTGAATACAGTTTATCCAGCTGTGCAAGTATCTTGCTGATTTTGCGATGCACCGCTTGAGCGTTGGATACGACCAATCCACCCTCTATCGACTGAATGGCTCCCGGTCCTCCCACTGATGACCACGAATCTGGAAACGCCATTGTCGTTACCATTTCGGACAATTCTGCTGCCGATACTTTCCAGTTGCCGCTGATTCGATAGGTGCGAGTTGTCATTTCTTCCTCGGCTTTTGCTTGCGAAGTCACGACCAGTACCTCATTCCTAAATACGGTCGTCAATTGCAGTTCGTCCAACATCAGTGTCAGTGCATTGTGCAGTTTGATGTCGCTAACGTTGATTGACACGGGATCGCTGGACGGATCGATGTTCTCATCGGAACATGCCAGCGTGTTGAACAAGATGGGTATGTTGTGGCGTTCGCTGATAACTGCCAATACCTGCGCTATGGGTTCGTCGGAGGCTTCAATTCTCGTGGGTTCATTCAGTGCTTCCATGATGCGCACGTAAGCCTCGGAGTCATCGGCAATGCCGTATTCGCCCAACGCTCGCAGTCGTTGGCTGACGGTCTTTTTCGGAGTCCGTTTGGAAGCTACGGTGTCGTTCTCAAAGTCCACCAATGGGTCGTCGTCAGGAGTTGGCGTCTTCACTGCCTTGAAGTTGTTCTTGGTGTTTCGGCTTGGCGGAGCAGTTCCGAATGGGTCCGATTCTGACTCAGCGGTTTTGACTGCGGTCACTGTCTCATCGCCGAATCCATCGCCAAACGGGTCGTCGCCTTGTGCAAAAAGGTTGGAATTGCCGGTCAATCCCCAACCCACCGTGACCGCACCTAAAGCAATACCTGCGACGAGTAAACTGTTCATGATTTTCGTAGTTACCATCTTCACCATCTCCTGCTGCGCTAATTGAAACGGTTCGCCGCGTAGCGAACCAACCCCCGTGCCTGTTCCGGTAAGGCACGCCTCTACTGTTTTGCTTACCAACTGTGGAATCTCTGTTGCCGACGCGTCTTGTCGAAGAGAGTCGAGCAAGCTCAGGACGACCGCAAAAGCGACTCCTTGTCGAGCAAGCCGCATGCGTAGTTGGTGTCGACCTCGTTTTAAGCGTCCCTCGACAGCCGATTCACTGAGGCTCATCGTTTCAGCCACTTCAGCGTTTGATTGTTCTTGTAGGTAACGCAGCACCATCGGTGTGCGAGTTTTTTCTGGTAGCCGGTACAGTTCTTCGAGCACAGCGTTTTGCTCGGATTGTGCGCAGATTTCCTCGAGCGGGTCGGCGTTCACGATGACTTCATCCTTCAGGGGCAGGACCTTTGCGCGAGCGCGTTGTTGCGCAGACCTCGCCGAGATTCGATACGCGATTCCGTAGAGCCAACTTGCCAGCGAACCCCGACTGCGAATCTTACGAGCATCTTTTGCCAGGACTAGGAAAGTGGCTTGTACAACGTCCTCCGCGGCGTACGGGCAACTCAACATGCGTTTTGCGACGCTGAACACCATGCCATGATGCCGCTCGACCAACGCTTTAAACGCATCTTCGTCTCGGCTGCGTTGAAAGCGCGCGAGGATACCTTGGTCGGTGTCCGCTGAACCATGAAGACGCATATCGTGCGTCTGTGGATCCGCCTCGATTTTTGCCATACATGTGCCCCGGTTTGGTTGCCTAGTAAGTAGTTACCCGGGCGGCGAATTCCGGGCGCGAATTCTTCGAATTCTCTGAGATGGCTCGATTTTACGGGTTTTCTACGAGAAAACGCAAAAGATTCCAATTGAGTCACCGCTTACGATACACGCGTTCGATCGTCGGACGGCTTCCGATCGTGACTATTGCAAGAACTCAATTCGACTTTTTTGTGTCGCCGTTGTGGCGACTTGATCCGAATCAAGAGCTACAGTTTTAGGCCGCTTGAAGCAGTCCATGAGACGGTAACAGTGCGGGCCAATTTTCTGTTTGAAATGATGAAGAGAGTGCAACGATGCGATTGGTAAAGCTATTCACCGAGAGAGAAGATCACGCAAAGGGTCTCGAAAAAGAAATCAATACCTGGATTGAGCAATCCGGAGCACACGTTGTTTCTGTGACGGGCAACGTTGCACCGCAAAGCCAGATCTCCTACCCAGACAAGAAACCAGCACCGTCAGACGTTTTGATTGTGGTGGTCTACGAGCCAGCAGCGGTTGCCGCCTCGTAGAGAATCCACGTATGAAATTGATGGACGCCTAGGCTAAGCAGCCCGACGGCGCTTTTGCTCTTTGCGAAGACGGCGTCGCTCGGACTTGGATAGCTTGGACATATCAATCTCTTCTTCGTCCGCTTCTGCGTCGTGAACGACTTTCATCTTGGACGCAAGTGGAGAGCTTTTCTTCTTCGATTTTGGCGCGGCGTCCTTGAGTTCTTCGTCGCCGGCTGCCACAGATACTGCGCGGAGCTGGGGCGCGTCCTTGGCTGGTTGCTTCACGGACGTTTTGTCAGATTGCTTGGACGGTTCGGCTTTCGGTTCCGGCGCGTTCTTTTTCCGCTTAGCCTTGGCCGTTTCTTTGGTCTTCGTTGGTTTTGCTTTTCGTTGTGCTGGAGCTTTCACCATACCCATGGCTTCGCGGACGACATCACGAGCGTAGTTCACTAAGGAGAACAGCGCGAAGTGATGCCCAAGAAGCAAAACAGGAATTTGCATGCTTTGGGCGATGTTCGAATTGCCAACTTGTCCTACGTTGAGTTCAATCATCGCACAAACCAGATAACAAGCGGCTGCAGCAACCAGCCAGCCCACCGATTTCGTCGAAGACGCCATCTCGAACAGAAGTCGCACAATGGTCACGCCAAACAGTACTGACCAAACTCCGATCCACCATGCGGCACCGTTGCCCCAGGCCAACTCGCCGAGGAAATGAGTGCAGGCGCCTTGAACGATTCGGTGTAGGCCCGTTGCCGCGTCGATGCTTGCCAGCAATGCGATGGTTATCACCCACTGCCAGACGGCGAAACGTCCGCGGTAGTCATCGCGCCGATGTCGCCGCACGCTGTAGATGCCCAAGATCAATGGAACCGCAACCGCAAACGTGATGCTCGCGCACCATCCGACCAGATTTCCCGGACTGTCGATATCGAATAGGCGAAACGCGTCGCTGCCAACAAACTGAGATATCTCGAACCGTCGCTGGTGCAGTAACATCAGGCCGATGATGGGAATCAATCCCGTCAAGAACCAGATCACTAAGCTGTAGGGGCGAAGTGGAATGTACTTCGCGATTGGTGCATTGAGCGCTGTAAGAGCAGCCGCGTTGTAACGGCACAATGGTCCTTCGTCGTCGCCTCGGAAAATTCGAGGACGCGTAGGAGCTGCTTCGTTTCGTGATTCGTCGTTGAGCACGCGCCGACGACGATCAACTCGTTGTGAGCTTCTCGGTGACATGACCGCCTATGTAGCAAGAATATGCTGTTCAAGAAAAGCGACTTTTCTGTCGTCGCTAATATCATCGGCAATCAATGCTGTCAGCAATCACACTCTTCTGGCAACGTAGGTTTGCGCCGAGTTGACGGGTCTTAAGCAGTCGTGGCTAACCGCAGGCGCCACGAAACGATGAGGCCGACCGGCCCCCGTTATTAGGTCGCTCAGCACTCACCAGAACTGACGTGATTCCAGGGCATAATTGCCAGCCCTGCTGCCATTCCGCACGTGTCCGTCACACCAGAGAACACCAACCCCGCGCCGATAAATCCTGCAATTGCGAGTCCGATCCACATGGTCGGAAGAAATGCCGCTAGCATGACGCCAAACAAGACAAGTCCGCCAGCCGCGATGCGAACTTGGCGATCCATCGCCATAACTTGCTTTTCGCCTTTCACGACGGGAAGTCCTTGCGACTCCCAGAGTAGAGTTCCGCCAGCCACATTAACGACGTGCGGAAAACCGTCCGCGATAAACTTCTCGCATGCTTTGCGACTACGTCCGCCCATCTGACAAATGACATAGAGCGGCTGATTGGACGATCCATTCCGCGCGTCCATGATGGCTTTCGTGTTGAGCCTGTCCAGCGGATAGTTTTTCGCACCCTGCGCATGAACACCTTCGTATTCGACTGGCGTCCGTACGTCGATCAACTCAATCGATTGTCCGTCAGCCTCGAGCTTAGCCAGTTCGTTGGGTTGAATTTCTTGAACCGTCATCCGTTCAATACCTAAATTGCGTTCCGAGATTTGTCTTCTTGCTGCTTATGTTGATCAGCAGTATACGGGAATTCCAACCGACGCAGGCATACCAACATTGGGTGAAATAAAGGACGTTCAGATCTCATCTAGCTCAGGATCTTCTGCTGCCACGTCGACGGACACACGCATATTGTGCGTACCGCCGCCCAGGATCACTCCGCGGATTGGACACACGTCCGCATAGTCTCGACCCCACGCGATTGTAATGTGATCCATGGCGGGGATCATGTTGTTAGTAGGATCGAAGTCTACCCAGCCAGCGTCTCCGCAGTAGACGGAAACCCAGGCATGCGAGGCATCAGCTCCACGCAGTGGAGCATGTCCGGGTGGCGGAAAAGTTCGCAGGTAACCGCTGACGTATTTCGCGGCGAGTCCGAGCGATCGAAAACAGGCCAGTTGCAAGTGAGCAAAATCCTGACAGACGCCACGGCGACTCGCGAATACGTCCATGATTGGTGTTGAAACGTTGGTGGCTCTCGGGTCGTACTGGAAGTCTTCGTGAATGCGAGACGTAAGTTCTTGGGAAGCTTCGAAAACCGGACGTCCGGGCGTGAACGAGACTTCGGCATACTCTCTTATTTCAGGCAGCACACTGGTATGAGAAGTAGGGAACGCGAATACGCTGGCTTCGAGCAGCTCTTCTTGCTTTGGAGTTTTCAACTGCTCGACAATCTCCTCCCACGCGGGAGATTCATATTGGCGATCGGTTGGAACGACTTCGATACGGCTCACAGCGGTAACCGTCAATCCAAGATGCGCTTGCTCGATCGAAAAGTAGGTTTCGTTGTTACCAAACGAATCTTTGCCACTACGAATATCGAAGGGCTCCGGGTGCACGAGCATGCGAAAGTCGTGGTACTTTTGACTCGGTAGCGGTCGGGGCTCCAAGTGAACCACGTTGTGACAAACCGGTACCGCGTCCGAGTACGTGTATTTCGTTGTGTGGGTGACGGTGTAGTTCATTCGGTATCAATGTCTGATAATTGATGTGGAGAGCTCGCATGCACAAGATAACGATGCGAAATCATTCGAGATAGCATCTTGATTTGTTCCTTCCATTCGCCCAGGTCTGAAAGACCACGGAGGTCGACCCGATGGTTATCATCCAGGTCGAACATTCGCGCGTTGGTGACCAGGGACATGATGACACGCTGCTCGGGCGTGTAACCTTTGTCTTCCGTTTGTGCTGGAAGTTGTTCAATGTGCTGTTGAGCTTTCACAAACTGATACGCTAACGAGCGAGGATTCGCTTCGTCGGTGATCAACAGGTCTGCGACGCCAGCGGGATGCATGTTCGCAAGATAGCGAGAACGGTAGGTCATCAGGCTATCGGCAAGTTCCAAGATTGCAGTGAGCGTCGAATTTTGAACGTGTGTTTTGTCGGTGATGCCTTCTATCAGAAACGTAATCAGCTGTTGGGACCGTTCGATTCGGCGGCCTAGGTCGAGAAACTGAACCACCTGGCTGCGCGTCATGCTTTCCATCACGATTCCGCTGATCGCCGCGAGATGCATTAGCACGCTATCGGTCATTTCGATCAAATCGCTCGCGGTGGCTCGTTCGGGATTCTTCGCACGGAAGCCGTCGTCGATGCTTTGAATGGTCTTCCACGCTTGTAGGCTGAGGCGGTCTCGTAAACGTGAGCCAAGCCGAACGAGTTGCTCGAGTCCGCCGCGAAATGAGTCTCGTTGCGAGTCATCGAAAATGAGACGTGGTAATGCGAACTGGATGTCTGGCAGCGTTTCGCGATTTTTTTCGACGGCATAGCTCGATTCGATAAGTCCGCCCGTTGCAAGGCACTTCATCAGCATGGAGATTTCTGGGCAGTCTTCTATAGGCGTTTCGCCCACCAATCGGCTTAGCGTCACATTAACAAGCCTTGCGTGGTTCTCCGCTCTTTCCAATCGACGGCCGAGCCAGAAAAGGTCGTCCGCAACGCGGCTAGGCAAGTCTGCGCCGGAACGCCGAACTTCTTGAGAACTTTCTGGTAGACCTAGAAGTGATACGTGGGCCACAGGGGTATCCGAGAGAATCCAAACGTCCTTGCTCTTCTCGCTTTTTCGAATCGTGACTTCCAACGGATCGTTCCCCGCAGTGACTCGACAGAGCCCGCCATCCATGACTTCGTAGTTGTTGTCTTGGTTTGCAACCGCATAGCAACGCATGGCCAACTTTTCGGCCCCTAGTTTCCGCCCCCACGTCGCAATACTTGATCGGTCTACTTTTTCTTGAGCCGCATAGTCTCGAGGATTCGCGCGAATCAGTGCAGCCAATTGCTGTTTAGGCATGGAACGTAGCTGTTCGCGAAGTCTGTCTCTTCTTCCACGCTGTCGGAATGCTGGTTGCACGATGAGCTGATCTAAATTGGCCAATACATATTGAAGGCCTTCTTCTTCGCCACACCACCAAGTTGCAACGTTGTGCATCAATGGTTTTTCATCCAGCAACGTCTTGAACAATCGTGGCATGAAAGCCATATAGGCTGGAGACTCGACAAGACCACTGCCGAGCCGGTTTGCGATCGCTACCTCTTGTGCTCGAACGGATTGATTCAATCCCGCCACACCGTGCACCGAGTTGTGAACAAGCGGATCGGAGTCCACCGAGTTTTGGTGTCGCAGTATGACGTCGATCCGTTGCAGTCCACCTAACGTTTTCAGCATGGTGCGTCCCGAGCGAACTGCCAAATCATCGTCTTCCGCGAGTGTGTATCCCAGATATCGAGCCAGATATGCATCCTCTAGGTGGAAAGGGTTTTCTGGCCCGTCGCTGAGCAAAACTGTGCGTGGATTGTCGCGGTCGTGGCTTGCTAGACGTCGCAAGGAATCTTGCAATGCAACGAAGAAAGGAGCGAGTCTTCGAATGCGGCAATCTCGAAAAGCTTCCGGCAGCAGACGCGACGAAATGATGCGGTGCTCGAGCGCATATCCGAATCCGGATGGCGCGTCCGTACGATCTGCGAGCACCCACCATTTCCCGTTTTGGGTTCGAGCGATATCCGCAGCGTAGAGATGTAGCCAGGATTCCTCTGGTTTGGTGTGCCCGATAAAATGGCGATGAAAGTTGGGGTCCGAGTGAATCAACGCCGGTGGCAGTACGCCGTCGCGGACGAGGGTTTGTGTTCCGTACAAGTCGTGCATGACGAGGTTCAACAAACGAGCTCGCTGCTGCAACGCCGATGCTATCTCATCCCATTCCTTTGAATCCAACAGAAACGGAATCGCGTCCAGTTTCCAAGCACGCGTACGTTGTGACTTTCGTGAGTGCCCGCTGTAAGCTGCGCCGTTTTCTTGGATCGTTCGTTCGGCTCGTTGCCATCGGCGAGAGAACTCGTCACGCCCGATGGTATTCAGGCTTTCAAAGAGACGCTGATATCCGGGCGTAATTTCTCCGGCAACATTGCGCAATTCGTCGTACGTACCTCGAAATGGAGTGTACGTGGAAACGAACTCCCGAATTGTTTCCTCTGTTGTGCTTGCCGTTGCCAAGACCTAGCGTCCTTTTGTCTTTGTCCGTGTGAACCTGGTTGCGGAACAACTGTCGGCGAACTGATTATCTGTTTGTGTTTTCGGTGGTCGCCCAAGTTGCGGAGTGGGGCTTGGGGATTCGCGGATCTTTGTGCACTCGCTCGATTGACATGTGATGTTCGAACTCAACTTTGCAGTTTTCCACCGTTCCTGAGATCGGAGCCGCAGCTAGTGGAGCCGGTGTGCATGCCAATGGAATGTGTCCTTCGCCCGCGAGTAGCCCCGATGTCGGGTCAAGTCCCACCCAACCGGCGCCAGGTAGAAACACTTCCGTCCATGCATGCAAGTCGGTGAAGTCTTCTTTCGGCCCGGTCGAGTCGTTCGAAGCTTCCATATCCGACTTTAACTGAATCAAATAGCCTGACACGAATCGAGCAGCGAGACCGAGGTGTCTGAGGACTTGAACCAACAGCCATGCGCTATCCCGACAAGAACCTTTTCCGAGGTTGAGTGTTTCTTCCGCTGACTGAACGCCGGATTCCATTCGAACCTCGTAGTCAACACGTTGCTCCACGCGTTGATTGAGATCGACAAGGAAATCGATCGTTCGGCGTGGAGTACGCTCCACTGTTTCAAGAAAAGAGAGCAACGGCTGGTTGTGTTCGGTGACTTCCAAATACCCTCGTAAGTCTTTCTTCAAGGCGGACTCATATTCGAACGGAAACTGCTCTGCGGTTTCTTCCAAAAAGAAGTTGAAGGGATTGATTTCGATCATCGCGGCAACGAAATCTACATTCACTTGGAAGCACTTCGTTGGTCCTGTCGACTTTGGGAAAACGAACCTTGCCAAATAGTTTCCGTGCACGTCCTGTTGCCAGTTGACGAAGTTCTCTTTCGGTGTGACGTCCAAGCTGTAGCTTGTGATTGGCGTGCGGCACTGCGGAGCAGGGCGGAGACGAACGATCTGTGGGCCAAGTACTACGCTGCGGTCGTACTGGTAAGTCGTTTTGTGCTTTATCGCAACGGTGATCATCGATTTGTCAGTTTTCTATTGTCGTCGTGTCGCAAGAAGATCATGTTGACCGGCGAGGCTAAGATTGTTGCTGAGCCATCGCTAACTGTTCTTCCGTGTCATCTCCCGACCACGAAAAGAAGTTTGCTTGTAATAGGTTGCCGATGCTGTTGAGTTGCTCTTGGAAATCGTCAATGTATTCGTGAATGCCTGTTGCGATTACAGACTCGATGTTTGTGTCGCTCATTGAATGTTCAAGCTGAGACAATTGTTGGATCGCTAAGTTGTCATCGATCGACTTGCCAATACGAGTCGGTAAGGCTGTTTTCGACTGCTTGGTTTCGTCACCCAACACGTGGGCCAGCGCCTCTTTCGCCGACAAAACGCAGTGATACATTGAACGCGAGAAGTACGGATCGAGAATCAAAAAATCAGCTACTTGGCTGGGGACGATTCTTCCATACTGGCGGCGATACATCATCAACGCGCTTGTCGATTGCAAAAGTGCCGACCAACGCAAGACATCCAACGCCGAACCAACGCCTTCCTCGTCTGGTAAGAGTAGGTAGTACTGCACGTCGACAATGCGTGAAGTCTTATCCGCTCGCTCGGTCATCCGCGCCAGGCGTCCAAAGTTCCATGCTTCACCCTTGGTAGAGGTCGCATCTTCAGCGCCGCCTAGCAGATGGCTGGTGAGTCGGACTTGTTCGCAAAAATCTTGAATGCGAGAAAAGTCTTTCTCTTCTGCGGCGTTGCAGACCATGAGATAGAAGAGATTCAGTTGCTCCCAGACAACCAGGGGCAGTGCCTGGCGAATGCGTCGAGCGTTCTCGCGAGCACGTTTGACACAGGAGACGACTGAATTGGAGTAGTTAGCGTCGAACAGCAGAAACGTCAGCACGTTCTCCCGCGACGCGATGCCATCGTATCTCTCGTCGAATTCGTCTTCGTCACCAATCGTGCTGATCAGCGGACGCCACTGTTCGGCGAGCTTGTCGTTCTTTCCAACAGTCAGATGAAGATTTACGTCGATGAATCGCGCAATGTTCTCTGCTCGCTCGATGTAGCGATTCAACCAGTAGATTGATTCTGCGACACGACTTAGCATGTGACTTCCTGTCGGTTCGAGGCCTTTTCGAACTTTGGTGTCGGCTTTGGTGTACTCGCGGGCGCTGGTCCGGTAAGAACCCAAGTGTCCTTGCTTCCGCCGCCCTGCGAAGAGTTGACGATCATCGAACCCTCTCGCAAAGCGACACGTGTGAGACCGCCGGGCATCACGTACGTATCTTTGCCATGCAAAACGAACGGACGCAGGTCGACATGGCGTGGACAAAGTTCGCTTTCGACAATCGTCGGGACCGTCGACAGTTGTAGCATCGGTTGAGCGATCCAATCACGTGGATTCTTTTGGATCTCAGCCGCGCATTTTTCACGTTGTTCCTGAGTCGAATGAGGACCCATCAAAATCCCGTATCCACCTGATTCGTTCGTAGGCTTGACCACGAGTTCATCGAGATTGGCCAGCACGTATTTTCTCTGCGTTTCGTTTCCGCAAAGGTAAGTCGGAACATTATTCAGAATCGGATCTTCACTCAGGTAGAATCGAATAATCTCAGGGACGTAAGCGTAAATAGCCTTGTCGTCGGCGACTCCTGTGCCGGGAGCGTTCGCGATGGTGACGTTGCCTTTTCTATAGGCGTCCATTAAGTGATCGACGCCTAGTGCGGAGTCCGCTCGGAAACATTTCGGATCGAGGAAGTCGTCATCGATGCGGCGATAGATGACATCGATTTGCTCGAGACCGCGCGTGGTTTTCATGTAGACATGATGGTCTCGTACAACAAGATCGTTGCCTTCGACTAGCTCGATTCCCATTTGCTGGGCGAGGAACGTGTGTTCGAAATACGCGGAGTTGTAGATGCCTGGCGTAAGCAACACTGCAGTTGGATTGTCGCATTGGGGTGGGGCACAATCGAGCAATGTCTTCAGCAGGTTTTCGGCATATTCCTCGATCGGCGCGACAGACATGCCTTGAAACACTTCCGCAAATGTTCGCTTTAGCAGCTCGCGATTTGCAAGCACATACGAGACGCCAGAAGGGCAGCGTAGATTGTCTTCGAGTACGTAGAATTCTCCATCGTTGTTTCGCACCAAGTCGGTGCCAGTGACATGGCACCATGTGCCATTGGGTGGTTGAATTCCGTGGCACTCGGTTCGGTAAGTCTTAGAAGACAGGATGAGTTCTTCAGGCACAATGCCTTCCTGGATGATTCTGCCTTCGTTGTAGACGTCGTGGACAAACAGATTGAGTGCACGGATTCTCTGTTTTAAGCCATCAGCAATTGCTTGCCACTCTTGGTTCTCGATAACTCTAGGAACGACATCGAACGGCCAAACACGTTCTGTTCCGTCAGAGTGACCATAGACATTGAAGGTAATGCCAAGGTTGCGGAGGTAGCCATCCGCAGCTTGCTGGTGGCTTGATAACTCATCGGGCGTGAGCGTTCTCAATCGATCGACGATTGCTGATCCCTGGGAGCGAGCTACTCCAGAATCATCAATCAGTTCGTCGAAAACATTCTCCGACCCGTAGTCCGGGAATTCCACGTCGGCAGCCTAGCTATCACTAAAGGGAACAATAAAGCACTTCGCGTCTCGTCATTTACACAGTAGGTTGCGAAAAAGCTCCACGCTGCCTAATCGCAACTCGGGTGCCTGATTATTACGCGGAATAAACGTTATTTCGCGGTTCCAACGGTATTTTGTGTACTCGTGAAGCGTCGAATCAGCTCGGACTTTCGCGTTACAGCCTTATGGGGGGAGTAGGCGCAAGTCGAAACGAGCCCAACGGTTCGGATTCGGTCAGCGAGCACGGCCGAAAGACGGCGCGTCTAGCGTTTTCACGACAGGGAATCTTGCGTCGCCGCAAGTCGACGCAATTCAGAATGCATGGGGAGAACCGTGGTTCTAGCAAGCGGCTCTTTGAGCCTGTTTTGCTAGGCGGCTTTCTTCAGCTCTTCAGCAGCGTTCAGCTTGTTGTAGAGCGTCTTTACGCTGATACCCAATTCCTCGGCTGCACGTTGTTTGTTGCCATGTCGATCGAGCGACGCGTTGATCGCGAGCATTTCCAACTCACGTAGCGTTATGGGACCGAATGTTTTCATGCCGGGCGACTTGAGTTTTCGAGAATCGAATCGCGAAGGCAGGTGCTCGGGCAGAATCGGTGGTTCTTCGCAGAGGATGGTGGCGTGCTCCATGACGTTGGCGAGTTCGCGAACGTTGCCGGGCCAGACGTGAGATTTAAGCAACTCGATCGTTGATGCGTCCAGCACGTTCTTGACATTCGCGAGAGCAGGGCGGAAACGATTTAGCAAATGCGTGGCCAGTAGTGGAATGTCATCGGCGCGTTCGCGGAGTGATGGTAAATCGATCTCGAACGTGTTGATGCGGAACATCAAGTCTTCGCGAAACAAGTCTTCTTGAACCATTTCTTCCAAAGGGCGATGTGTCGCGCACAGCACACGAACATCCGTTACGAATGATTCGTTGTCACCAACACGACGTACTTCACCGCTTTCGAGCACACGTAGTAGTTTGCTTTGCATTGAAAGTGGGAGCTCACCGATTTCGTCGAGGAAAATCGTGCCACCGTGTGCAACTTCGAATAAGCCAATACGTCCTTCATCAGCGCCGGTGAACGCACCTTTTCGATGGCCGAACAATTCGCTTTCGATCAAGTTCTCGGGTAAGGCACCACAATTTACGGCCACAAATGGCATTTCGGCACGGAGGCTCTGATCGTGCAGACCACGTGCGACAAGTTCTTTGCCCGTTCCTGTTTCCCCAAGAATCAGAACCGTCGAATTCGTCGGCGCGACTTTGCCGATGAGCTTCTGTACACGCTGCATCGGTTCGCTGTCGCCGATCAGTTTCGACTTGCCCTCGATGCGTTCGAGTTGATGTTTGAGTGCGCGATATTTGTTGGTGAGCTCTTGCTTCTCCGCAACGCGACCGAGTAGCCGTTGGATGTCGGTGAGCTTGGTTGGCTTTGTGATGTAGTCGAATGCGCCGTGTCGGAGTGCACTGATCGCCGATTCAAGTGACGACTTTCCAGTCATCACGATCGCGTCGGTATCGAGTCCCATCTCTCTCGCTTTGCCGATGACTTCGACGCCCGTCATTCCGGGCATGTCCAGGTCGAGCAGCATGCAGTCGAACTTGTTTTTCTCGAGCGCTGCGACGGCCGTCAGTCCGTCCGGGCAAACCGTTACGTCGAATCCCATGCGCGGAAGTTCCAGTCGCATGAGGTTTTGGAGTGAAGGTTCGTCATCCGCAAACAGTACGTGCATCTTGCGCGTGTTGTCGTTATGCGGCTTGTCGTTTTTGGCTTTGCTTTTCGTCATGATTCGTCAAAGGTAAGGAAACGATAAACGTGGAGCCCGTCCCTGGACCCGCACTGTGCGGCTCGATGTCGCCGCCGTGGTCGGTCACGATTCGATACGTGATCGACATGCCGAGCCCGGTGCCTTGCCCGTCGCGACGACGAGTAAAGAACGGCTCGAATAGATTCTTTTGTACTTCGTCCGTCATCCCGCAGCCGTTGTCTTTCACGGTCAGCGTTGCCAACTCACCGCGACGTTTCAGAGTCACACTGACTCTGCCGCCGGGGTCGAGGCTGTCGAGCGCGTTGGTGATCAAGTTCAGCAAGACTTGTTTGATCTCTTGGGCGTTCACGGACGCGATGACCGTTTCGGGGGCGAGTAACTCGATCTCTTTTTCTTTGTACTTGCCCAAGTGCTTGATCATACGAATGACGCTTTCGGTGAGCTCCGTCAAATTCGTGCTATGTTTTTCGACGTCCCCCAAACGCGAGAAATCCAGCAATCGCTCGGTGATTTCTTTGCAGCGAAACGCCTCATCCTGAATCATTTTCAAGTACTGTCGTACGACGGACGGCTCAGCGACCTCGGTGTCTTCATCCGTGTTTAAGTCTTCTTCCGCAAAACGTTGTTCGAGCGACTCGGCACAGAGTGCGATCGAGGCCAGTGGGTTGTTGATTTCGTGTGCCACACCTGCGGCGAGGAAACCGACGCTCGCAAGCTGCTCACCGCGAACGACTTCTTTTGTCTTCTGCTGAACTTTTCGATTGAGGTCGTCACGGATCTCGCGAAAGCTACCCGTCATGCTGTTCATGGCGTCAGCGAGTTCGGCGATCTCGTCGTTCGTATCGAGTTGGATTTGGTAGTCGAAGTCACCATTTGCGACTCGTCGTGATCCCTGTAGAAGGATTCGCAACGGGCGAAAGACCCACGCATAACAAAGGCGAAGCAATGCGATCAGGGCGACCAAGGAAAAGAACGCGAGTATTGCGTTTACGACCATCCACGAGCGATACTTGCCGCGTGCTTCGTCGGCAAAGTTGTGCATGCTGTCGTGAAGGTAACGAGGTAGCTCTTTGGAAAGTTCTTCTAGCTGGGTGAGCCGCTGCTCGAAAGGACTGACGGTTTGCGCGAAATCAACATCTACGATTGAGTTCTTCTCCAAGGTCTCTTCCAAACCGCCTTGGCTTTGTAATCGGATGGCGCTCAGCAAGGTTTCGAATTCGTCGACCGCGCGTTGCTCTCTTTCGTCGACGCGTAGCTTCCGGTATTCGTCCGATGCGCGATGCTCGGTCAGCAAGTCGCTGTACGTTTTGAAAGACGACGTGACCATACTCAGGTGCAGATCGAATTCGCTCACTAGGATCTCGTCGATCCCGAATACTTCTTCCATGCTCATAGGTTCTTCGAAGATCAACGGTTCCGGTTCGTTCGAAGATTTTTTGTAGAGCTTGTACGTGACTCGCAGCTTACTGACGTCTTGTGCGAGTTGTGACGAAGCAGGTAGTTCTGGTGCACGCAAACGAATGCTCTTCGCAAGACTTCGGAACGCGTAGATTCCAACAAAGCTGCTGACAGACAACGCCGCGACCGCGCAGAAAAGTAGCACGGCACCAACCAACAGCTTTTTACTAATGGACCAATCTGAAACCATAATCTCGTCCGAGTGGAGAACGCACGCACGTCGAGCGTGGCGAGTGTAACAGCCAATGCGCGATCGACGTACAGCGATCCGGACTGCTATCGCCGAGGCGTTTCTGCGTCGAATCGTTTGTGAAAAAGGATACGCCGCAGGCTCTTTCCGGTCGCACAAAGGTTATTACGGTGCGAGTTTGGAAAAGTTCCGAATTGGTCCGTATGATTTGAAAGCGTACGGCAACTATTGAACGTGCGGCACCTCGTTGATGCCGTCATTGCTGTCGCTTGAGGTGTGTTTGCGGTGACTAAGTATGGCAGATGAGTGACGGGTTATGTCCAGTGGGACGCGAAGTCGATACCGCTCACTACGCTATGCAGATTCATCGTGGGCATGCTGCGAGGAATCCTTCCTATTGTCTTTGCTGCTGGCAAGGACTACGATGATCTAAGTTGTTTAATCGTTACAACTTGCGTTAGCTAACATTCAACTACTTACCCAAGGTCGAGATTTATGGTCGAAGGACGACATCGAGTTTGCTCGAGAAATAGAACGTCTTTATTGTTGATGTTGCTTGCAGTGTGTCAGCTAGCGACGGTTGGTGTAGGAACTGCTCGGGCTGAAATCGCCCCAGGGCGAAACGATCGATTCGTAACAAAGATCGTCACGAATCTCTTGGATCAGCAACACCTGTCACGGCATCCGCTGGACGATGAGATCTCCGAGCGAGCATTCAAAACCTTTATCGAACAACTCGATCCGATGAAGGTTTATTTCTATCAGTCGGATGTTGAAGAGTTCGCTCGCACGCGACTATTGCTGGACGATTTCGCGCGGAATGGGGACATCTCTTTTGCTTACTCTGTGTTCAACCGATTTCTGGAACGCATGGACGAGCGAATCAAAGAGCTACCTGCGGTGATCTCGATGGACCATGACTTTACGGTCAAGGAAGAACTGATCACCGACCCAGACATGCCAAGCTATCAATATGCATCGACGGCGGAAGAATCGAACGACCGTTGGCGAAAACGTATCAAATACGAGTTGCTGAACTTCAAAGACGACGAAGTTGAAAAAGAAGACGCCATTGATCGGCTGAATCGTCGCTACAGCAGCTACGCAAAACGTATGAAGCAGTACAAGCCAGATGATCTGCTTGAGATCTATCTTTCGGCACTCACGACGAGCTACGATCCGCACACGACTTATATGTCGCCAACGACGCTGGAGAATTTCAACATTCAAATGAAGTTGAACCTCGAAGGAATCGGCGCAGCTCTTTCTCTACAAGATGGCTACACAGTCGTCAGCAAGGT
>CAYNJG010000060.1:0-33375 GCA_964397295.1 uncultured Pirellulaceae bacterium | reverse complement strand
CTGTTCACGAGCCTCACGCACTACAAGGATCTGCTAGAGGCAAAACGCATGCTGCCGCAGCAGCTCGAGCAAATACTGCCGGAAGAAATCACAGTCAACGAACTGTTGATGACGTTCTGTCGTGGACTTGTTTCGCCAGACCCCATGCGTCGCTTTCCTACTGCGGAAGAAGCTGACCTTTTAGACAACGGAGCGGCCGCATTTCAACGACAATTGGTGCGTAGCGATCTTTCAGTAGAGTACACAAACGAGATTCGTTTGTGGATCGAAGAGATCAAGGAACTGGAAGAATCGCAGCCTCACATCTAGCTACTTACGGCGCAGACCAAACCCGGTGTAGTGGAAGCCCTTGTCATCGGCAGTAATGATTGAACCGGTCGGCGCTAGGAACTCTTTGAGTTTCGCAAACGGTGGCAACGGGTTTTCCTCCAGCACGCTATTCAGCGTTCGAAGCCCGTCATTGTTTTCGGCTGCGCCAGCCAGCATTCCACGTGTCGAATCGGACGTTGCCATTTCGTACATCATCCGGAGCCCTTCTTCCGGTCGATTGAAGGTAAACATGCCAGGCTTTTTGCCTCCGCCCTGCCGACGAAGCTTGCTCGCAACAAGTTTGAAGTCCAACTCTGTCGCCAGAGACTTTTTCGAGCTACGTGTAATGATGGCTCTCTCAATAGCAGACGCTTTGTTCGAAATCAGAACGTAATCACCGACGATTCCCACAGCGAGTTGCTGTGCTCCGCCAAACGGATTCTCGACATCGTCGGGCTCAACTTCTTCAACAGGCGTGTAGTAGTACGTAAAACCGCCGTAGCTTTTCTTTTCTAAGTCAGTGCCCACTTTCTCCATCACCGAATCGAATGTCTTTTCGAATTCATGATCAGCTTTCAACTTCAATCCGCCCAAGTAAGTCATACGCAGTTTCGCTGGTCGCGAAACCATCGTCGCCAGCGAGAATCTACCATCCATCACGTCGACGACTTCCTCCATCACATCAAGACCAAGGAATTCACTAGCCCTAAAAAGAACATCTTCTTCAAAACGCCCCGCTCCAGCGAAGCTATTATAGAGCTGCTCAAACTCATTCTTCGTTTTTCCTAGATCCCAATACATAGTCGAATAGCTGGCCACATCGTACGGCACCCAACTTTCTGGAGTTGGATCTCCGCTCTTCATCGCCAACATGGCTAGTGCGCCGTTACGTGGCTCGGCCGTGATCATGTGAGCTTGCGTGAACGAATCATATTCATCCGTCGCAAAAGTCATGCTTCCACCAAGGGCGAGCAAACCATCCGCTCCGACGACAGGAAGGAATGCCAATCCTCCTTGGGCCGCCGTGTTTCCACGAAGTGACACTTTGGCCAGGCTAATAGGATCGATAAACCAACGGATTTGAGGAATGGCTTCTTTGGGACCTTTTGAATGCCGCATGACGTCCGCAAAATCCTGGTTATTTTCCAGCGTGAGTTGCTTCTCGTCGCCGTCCCAAGCCGCAAGAATTTGCTTTGCGACATCGCGATTGGTCGTGAAGACTTGAAGCGCATCCTTTTGAAAATGAATCAATCCCGTCCACCGCGGGTCGTCATCTTCGAACACATTCATGGCTGTACCACGTTCGGCTTCGGTCACTTTCGTGCGGCCTTCTTCCTCCAATTTTTCTTCCATCAGATCGAGCAGCTTTTTCATATTGGCTTGCTGACCTTCTACGTCCATCATCACTACCGGAGCAGTTATTTCGCCTCCACTTGGTGGTGCGACGGCAGCGATGGCAATCTCGCCAGACGGAATCGCGAGTAGCTCGCGAATCGTGAGACCAATCTCTTCGGCGACTGGGACGAAGGCAATTTCAGCCTCCTCGTACAAACGAGTTGTCAGAGATTTCATCTGTTCTTGTTCGATCATCTTTCCGAAAGACGTTTCCTCGAACTTTTCACCAAGCTCTTTCACATCCGCGATCCGCAAGTACGCCAACGTCCGGCTTGGCAGAATCTCGTAGCATCGCGGCCGCTCAGCAATTGCGGACGAACTCAGGAAGAGCACCGAAAACAGGATCAGCACGCCGAAATTGCGGTGGATTAGACTCATTTATGTTTCTCTGATTTCGGTATTTGAACGGTTTTTTCCAGATCAAGCATTGCCGCTACAATGTAGCCTGACGAATCGCATCGTTCACTATCATTCTTGTATCGCCGAGTACTCATGCAAAGTCGACTTAGAGTAATTTCGCTTTTGCTCATCATTTGTTGCACTGCCCCAACTGTTTTTGCGCAAGAAAGCAAAAAAGGTGGCGGAATGGCAGCGTGGGACAAGAACAAGGACGGCTTGCTTCAAGACGAAGAGATCCCGGAAAAGACACGTAACGCAATTAAGAAATGGGCCGCCAAACAAGGATTCGACCCAGACAAGCCGCTTCCCATCAAAAAACTGATGGCGTCAAAAAACAGTGGCAAGCGTGAGAAGTTAGAAACGAAAGGCGACGCCGAAGCTAAGAAAGAGAAACGGAAGAAGGATCGCGAAGAAGACGCAAAAGGAAAAGAAGATCCGAAAGAACGAAAGGTCGCGGGTTTTGGTAAAAGCGATTCCAACTCAACCCCAAGTGACAAACAGAAGACAAACGACAAAAACAAGGAAGGCGAAAAAGAGCAGTCATCCAGAGAGCGTCGATCGGCCCGATATTACAAAATGCTCGCGCGAAGCATGATGTATCAGAACGACAAGAACAAGAACGGCAGACTAGAAAAGAACGAATGGTCGAAACTAAAGGGGAACCCGCGTTCTGCAGACAAGAATAAAGATGGCGTTCTGTCCTCCGAAGAACTGGAAGAACATTTGCGTGGATTCGGTAGCAAAGAGCGTGACGTGACGAAACGTGCGCCCAGCCGTTCGGCTCGGTCAAAGACAAACGACAACGGCAAGAGCTATCGATTCTTGACGGCCCACGAGCGACTGCCCGAGGGTCTACCGGGGTGGTTCACGGAGAAAGACCTCAACTTCGACGGTCAAATTAGCGTGCGTGAGTATCTACCAGAAATCACCACTGATAAGCTCGCGAAGTTTCAGCAGTTCGACTTAAACAATGACGGTGTCATCGTGGCGAAAGAATACTTGAAAGCGACCAAGTAGCTTTTCCGAATGTTATTTGCTTTTGCCGGCTGCTTTTTTTTGTGCGGCGGCTTTCTTCGCACGGTTGTCGTTCATCTTTTGCATGGCCTTCATGAATTCGAAACCACGCTTCATTTCCTCTGCACTACGCTGAGATTCTTGAGTCGCGGACTTTGGCTTCTGCATATTTGACTTTTGGGGAATATCGCGAGCGGCTTCAACCGCCGACTCTTCCATTAGAGACTCCAGTGCACTGCGAACAATCTCCGGACTGGCGCCTGACACGGATCCATAGCGGACAGTTTCTTCCAGTCCAGGTTTTGCGAAATCCAGCTCCTCTACCAAGTCTCTGATTTCGTTAAAAAGAGACTCGGGCGCTATCACGATCAACGCATTGCGTCGGCTATCAACACTGATCGTAATTCCAACCTGCTCACCGATCGCTTCGCTGATTTGTTTTCCGGTGTTCTTTTGTCCCGTCATCGCTTTCAAAAAATCTTCTGGCGACGGCTGACGTTGGCGACCGCTTGAGCCCCTGCCGCCATTCATACGTGTTGCGTAGATGCTGCGAACGACTTCCGCAACGTCCTCGGCATTCGTATTGAAGACTGGAATCGCTCGCGGTCGCGGCACGGTTTCGATGATCTGCGGACTGCTTGCTTTGTCGATTGCCTTCAATAGTTGCTCGATAAAATCGAGTTCTTTTGGCGTTGCTTGAACGACCAACGCGTTGAGTCTCGGATCCGCAATGACTGATGTGCCTTTCGACAACGAAACCGAAGTCGACGAACCGCCGCCAACACCAAGAAGCGAACCGATAATCCCACCGCCGGAACCGCCACCCAGTGCTGCGCCCGCAATGTTGCCGAGAAGCGTTCCGCCACCCGATCCACTGCTCGCTCCGCCAACGAATTGCTTAACGAATTCGCCAGCAACTTCCGCTTTAGCGTATCGCAAGTAGAAAATCGTTAGCTCGCGAGAACCAGCGAATAGGCGATCGGAAAGAGTACGAAACAACTCCTCGAATTCGTCTAAGGCCTGCGTGTCTTCGGAAGCAATCAACAGACCTTGCTCGCCGATAGTCACGATAACTTCGGGTAGATTCTCCTCCGCGTCCTCCTCATTCAGCGGTTCCACTTCTAGTTCCGGTGTCTCTTCTACGTTCGATTCGGAATCTTCGTCTAATTCGTTCGAAACGAATCGCGTTGCTGCCGCCACTGGTCGAGAAGTCACGTCGGCTTCTTCGGCCATGTCTGATTCCGCCTCGAAGCCAGCTCCCGATTCGCGTTCGTTTTCGATGCGTTCTTTGGGTACTCCCATTCGAATGCCGCGAATAGAAGAGGCAGGCGAGACCGTGCGAATTTGATTTTTGCGAACCGTGGGCCAGATCGTGTTGAGTTGTTTCATGGCCCGCCGAGCCGTCGCCGCATCGATGGGAATCACACGTAGGTTTCCACCGCGACCCGTTAACCCATTACGAGCCTCGAGGTCGTCGCTTTCGCCCATCTTGGACAGCAACGTGCGAATGTCTTCGATTTGCGATTCGCTGCCACGAATCATCAGGCTGCGAGTGACCGGATCAGCGTCCACGATCGGCGCCTTGCTGGCACCAGAACCTTCTTCTTCGCTACCCGACGGTGGTCCAAACAGTTTTTCGATCGAAAGCATCGCCAGTTGCGGATCGATCGCACGTAACCGAATCACTTCGACCTTTCGAGGATCAGAAGTGAGTTGTCGCATCGTCGAACGAATCACTTCGTGCTCGGCAGGACGAGCCAATGCAACGAGGCTCCCAGTTTTGTCGTCGGTTGCTAAGCGAACTTCGTCTACACCTTCCAACAGCGTCTCCATCACCTGCAAAACCGATTCAGGGTCGGCGCTGGCAAGTGGGTAGACCTCCAATTGAGGCGTATCCAGCGGACCGGCTCCATTAGGTACGTCTAGTAGTTTCACGAGCGCTTCGAATTCGCTAAGACTGTTCGGTTTTCCGCTGACCAACAGTTCGCGTGAGCTCTTGCCTTGTGAAACGCGAAGCGAACCATCCAGCGTCGCGTTGTCTTCGTCCGTGAGTCCCATGAGCTTTCGCCACGCAGCAATAATCTGCACGGCGCGAACGTGCTGTAAAGGAACGAGTCGAGCTTTGCCTAAGGCAGAAGCGTTTTGTCGTTCACCTTGTTGCAAAATGCTGCGAAAGCTTCGCAGGCGCCCAGCGGTTTCGGTGATCGATAGTTGGTTGGAGGACATGATCACGTTGACCGAGCCTTGCGGACCCAGCAGGCGACTAATTTCTTCTCGAGCGTCTTCCGCGTTCACACTTTGCAAAGTGAAAAGACATCGAACCAGTTCGTATTCGCCCAGCTCGTCCAGATCATCTTCGAGTACTTCAGTAACCAGGTTCGGCGGAATACCGTCTTCCAAATTCACCACGTAAAGCATCTTCTCGCGTCGAACGAGCGTGTACCCTTTCGTCAGCAAAACGCTGTTCAGCAAATCGATAGCTTGCGCCGGAGTGTACTCGCGTGGATCCGTGTAATTCAACGAGCCTTGTGGAGGAGTGTCCATAAGCAAGGACAAGTCGCATTCTTCAGCGAACCATTCAATGACGTCACCCCACAACTCGTACTTGAACGAGAACCGCAACTTGCCGTCACCAGATTTCACACCGGCTTCTGGAGCAGATTCTAGATCGCCGTCCGCGCGTTGCGGTTGCGGCTTCTTTGCTAGTCGTTTGGCAATGTTGGCAGGCTTCATTCCGCCAGTGGGCGTCGATATCTTTGTCCACGTTGCAATTTGTTCTTGCGACAAGACCGCCTTTAACTGACGGTCGAAGTTCTCGCCAACCATCGCGGACTTTGAACTGCCGACTTTATCGAGAGCCGCATTCCGCGCGGCCATCAAATCGGCGATCTCCTTTTTTTGATCGCTGGATAGACCCAATTGCTTCGCCACGCCAGCGTCAACAAGCGCTGGCATGCCAGTGCGTCCAAGACGAATCGCATTGAGCGACTTTTGTTCTGTCGCGCTGAGAAGCTTGAGCCCACGTAGTTCCGATTCAGCGCGAAAAGCTGTGAGTTTCACTTCCTGCTGTTCTTCCGGCAAATCTCGCATCGTCAACGCCATCTCGAGCGCTTCAGATTCTCGATCATCCACCAGCTCTTCGAGTTCTCGACGAGTGCTGGGATCGAGCCCAAGCTGTACTGCCACTTCCTCGTCGACCGCCAAAGCCAGAATGCCAACAAATGTTTCGTCGGCGGCGTATACGAACGTCGCGTTTACGACACAGCAAAAGGCAATGCTTGCAGCAACACGTTTAGAGAACAGTCTTAACATTGATTATCGAAAGGATGGAACCGATGGATGGGGCGGGCAGACGATGAGTACTTCGGAATAGACCCGAATCTATTCTAGCCGAAACCAGTACCCGAGAAGACTTTCATCCGTCCCGATTTGTACGCTGCCTCGTTAGTCGGGCTTTGCCAACGAATAGCAACGAATCTCGCGATCATTACGCAAAAACACGTGTCGATTCGCAAACGCCGGGTGCGACCACACAAGCGTCCGTCCACCCACATGGTGCGTTGGTTCGATGAGGTTCGCGCGGCTCACTTCCTCGTAGCCGGAAGGCGACATGCGAGCGATGATGAGGTCCCCCAAGTCGTTGGCTTGAAAATACCGATCGCCATTCTTAACCGTAAAGACATTCGCCCAAGCCGCAGGCCGCTTTCCGGTCGACGGTTGAAAAGATTCCCAAACTCGCTCGCCCGTTTCAAGCTTTGCACATACGTAACGTCCTCCGTTACCGCATCCGTAGACGTAACCATCGTGAATCACTGCAGTATTTAGTACCCCATCAATGCCAAGTTTGTTTCGGCCCGTCCATAGAATTTTTGCCGAGCGACCGTTTTCCGCGATTTCGATCAGAGCAGACTTCCGATTGAACGACATGACGTACAACCGATTGTCGCCCGCGAGTTGAGGAGCACCAATCGACATCGCATACGTCGGCTCGAATGGAACGGACCAAAACTCTTCGCCCGTTTTCGGATCCAATCCTCGTACGGCGTCGCTGTCCCAGATCACCAATTGACGCTCACCACGAATCTCGTAGATCACGGGCGGACAATAACCAGGCTGGCGCGCAGACACCGAACTCCAAATCTCCTTGCCTGTCGCTTTGTCGACCGCAACACACGTCGAACCCTCACCCCCGACCATGCAGATCAATCGATCGCCATCGACTAGCGGATGCGAAGCGATTCCCCATTCCGGCATTTCAAATTTGTAATGTTCTTGCAAGTCCAGCGACCAAACAACCTTGCCAGTCGAAGTGCTTAAGCAAAACAAGTCGCCTTCCGCGCCCAGCGTATAGACGCGATCACCATCGACGGTCGGAGTGCACCGTGGACCGATTGCATACAGGGCCACCGACGTGTACGGGCAGTCGTACGTGTGCTCCCAAAGTTGCTTGCCATCTTGTTCGCGGAAGCACACGACACGTTCGCGACCGGGGAGTTTTCGCCGCAAAAAGTTTTGGTTCTTTGGCGGTTCACCTTCATGAAGCAATTCACCATCGGACAAGCTATCGGACGCAGGTACGCGATCCATAACGAAAACTCGGCCATCGGAAACCGCTGGCCCCGAGTAGCCGCCGCCCAACTTGGCCGACCATCGCAACGGCGGCCCGTTTTTCGGAAACGAGTCAATAATTTGAGTCTCGCGCCAAACCGGCAAACGCTCTGTTCCCAGCCATTGCGGCCAATCTTCGCCGCAACAAGGACTGGCGACGAAGATTGCAACTAGACTTGCAAACCCAACGACTTGATAACGAGTTCGCATCATGACCTACTCACTTCACAAGGGCAGCTTCTTTTTTCTTCCGCTTTTCCATCTCTTCCGCGTCGAGCAAAGTGACCGACTTGATGAAATCAATGTTTGGAAATCGCTTCTTAATGTATTTGTTGCCCATGGCTTTGTAATCGCCTTGCACGTTTTCGTTGGGGGGATTCTCGCCGTATTCCGTGTTGATCTTTTTCACAACGTCCATGCCCTTGGTCACTTTGCCGAACGGTGTAAAACCTTGTGAATCGAGAAACCCATTATTGCCGAGATTCAAAAAGAACTGAGTCGATCGGCTGTTGGGGCGTCCCGTTTTTGCAAACGTAATGAAGCCGGGTTCATTGGAAATCCTTTTATTGGGATCGTCCTTGATGGTGGCGTCAAACCACTTCTCATTCACTTCGGGATCGCCGTGGATGCCAAACTGTGCCATGAATCCTTCGATGGCGCGGAAGAACGCGATATCCTTGAAGTAACCAACTCGCACCAAATTGTAAAAGCGATCAGCACCATTGGGTGACCAGTCGCGCTGGACAGTCAGCGTGAAATTGCCCTTCGTCGTCGCGAATTCGACGTCGAATTTCGCCGGAGCTTCTTCGTTTGCCTTCGCTGGATCCATGAGTCCCGGGTGCGGCTTTTTTTCCTCGCCAGGTTTTTCTTGGCCAAAAGCGATCGGGGATACGAGCAGAACTGAGATGAGGGTGAGTACGCGAATCATGTGATTAATTCCTTGTTCGAAACGTCCATTCTTGCTTTGTACGGATGGGATCCGATGCAGTTCGCAAGCGGCTCTATTTTTGCGACTTCTGCTGTTAAGGGAAGGTGGGGATTGCGCGAACCTGGCCCCTAACGTGCTGTCACTTATTGAATGAAATCACTCAAATCAAAAAAAGAAAAGGGGGCCACACTGACTGTAGCTCGAACGGTCTACCCGGAGGACCTTTCCGTGGGAGACAATGTCGTGCTCGCGGAAATGATTCTGGAAT
Organism: uncultured Pirellulaceae bacterium; assembly: GCA_964397295.1. Classification (GTDB taxonomy): domain Bacteria; phylum Planctomycetota; class Planctomycetia; order Pirellulales; family Pirellulaceae; genus CAYNJG01. The sequence goes on along the minus strand of CAYNJG010000060.1, from coordinate 24,454 downwards.
TCGGAACCTTCTCCTGGTGCGGAGCCGACCTTACCGTGCGACCACCTGAAGATCCCATCCGCATCCCCTATCGACCACACGACGCCCATCACCCAATGAGGGTCAAACGAATCTGCTTACCTTACGTCTTGTGCAAAGCGATCGACAAAAGGCACCAAGTCGTGGATTTACGCCAAGTCAAACTTGCGCGGGTCGATCCCGAGTTCGCGAAGGCGGTTCGAACCGGATACGAGGCCGATCGCAAACCGAAGAAGCGCAATAGCAAGAAGAACGGCGAAAAATCTCGACGCAAGAACCGCAAGTCTGGCAAGAAGAAAAAGAAGTAGACAGCAAAAGGCCATCCCCCGAAGCGTTCGGCTGGCTAACTCAAGCCGTTCCACTTGCCAGAGAATACTTCCACCGCGGGGCCTGTCATATGGACGTGGTTCGTGAAATTGTCCCACTCCAACTGCAAAAGGCCGCCGGACAGCTTACAGGCGATGGAACGATCCGTTCTTCCAGTTAGTACTCCGGCAACACATGCGGCGCCAGCGCTGGTTGCGTTTGCGAGTACTTCGCCACCGCCTTGGGCCCACGTGCGCTGACGGATAGAAGAGCGTGTTAAGACTTCGACAAACTCAACGCTCGTCCCGTATGGGAATTGATCGGAGCTTTCGATGATCGGCCCCAGTTGATAGACGAGCTCATCATGAAGTTGCTCGACAAAGACAACGCAATGCGGCTGACCTAATGAGACACACGTGACGTTGAGTGTGAGACCTTCGATGTCCATCGGAGCATCAACGACTTGGTCGTCATTGATGGGGTCGCTGGGCAAATCCGCCGGAATACTTGGCGCGTCCAAGATGGGCGGCCCCATATCAACTTTCAACAGCTGAGCAATCTCACTGCTGGCAAATACGTCGACATCAAGCAGTCCGCCGTCCGATTCGATCTGCATCTTTGTCTTGGTGCAACGTTTATGATCGAACAAGTATTTAGCGACGCATCGGACGCCATTGCCGCATGCTATCGCTTCATTGCCATCCGAGTTGTACATCCGTATACGAGCATCACCTCGATTCGACGGCTCGATCAAAATCAAACCGTCAGCACCGATACCACGGTGACGATCGGAAATCTCAACGGCTAGGCCGTGGGGATTGGATGGGGTTCGTTCGGAAAAGCAATCGACGAAAACGTAGTCGTTACCGACGCCGTGCATCTTTGTGAACTTCATTGCAGCTTCCTTGGCAGTTCTTCGCCCGCAATCCTTCGCGGCGATTTTACTCGGGAAAAAACTTCGCCAATGTCTCTGGTTTCGGCTTTGGCGTAATCAACGAAATGACAACCATGGTAATTAGCGAACTCAAAAGCATCACCACCACGGGCATTATCTCGTATTTGTTATCGCCCATCGTTAGCTCTAGCACGAATTTACTCAGACCGCCCTGCTCTATCGGAACTTGCAGACCATAACTAAAAAGTACACACCAGCTAATGATGGCCGCGAACACACCGCTGATAGCACCCGCTGCCGTCAGTCCTCGCCAATACAACGCCGCTAGGACAATCGGGAAAAGGGCGCTGAAACCACTAAAGCACCAAACCCCCATCGCGAAAACGCTGCGAACATTTCCTAGGCTTAGCAGGTACGTTACCGCGACAATCGCAATGATAAACATCCGCGTGGATGAAACTTGCTGCGCGTCCGTGACATTTTCCTTGCCCTTATAGTGGGTCAGAATGTCGTTCGAGAAGATCGTGCCCAGACACATGAACTGACTATCTAAGCTGGACATAATCGCGGCGAGAATTCCTGCGGCTAAAAATCCACCCAGCACCGGATTCGTTAGCGTCTTGACCAGAAACGGCAAAATCGCGTTTGGATTGCTTGGTAGTGGCGGTCTGGCAGGTATCAGACTTCCCGTTGCCCAGATCCCAACTAAGACGCACGGCACCCAAACGATCATGATGAAAATGGGATGGCAAATGACTGGTAGCTTGAATGAGTTTGCACTCTTTGCTGTCATCCAGTGTTGAAACAAGTGAGGGAACATTCCCACGGAAAGCGGGATCAGCAAATACGAGAAGAACTTTGTCTTACTCATTTCTGATCGAGTGATTTTCTCCTCCGGCACTGACTCTGCTAGTACTCGGAGATTTTCGAGAAATCCGTCCTTACCGCCAAGCTTTGTCGCAATGACGTAAAAGGTCACGATTCCCAGCACCATGAAGACAAGCGTCTGAAACGTATTCGCCCAGGTAGTTCCGCGCATTCCTCCGAAGAATACATAAACCAATACGACCACGCAGATAACAAGCGAACCCAGCCATGGCGGAACTCCACCGTGCAGTGCCCTGATCGGTTCGCCTTGGGGATTCAGTGCTGGAAACATCTCTGGTGAGAGACCCGATGTCAGTGATTGCACTACCGCGCCACCGCTGATCACGCCAATCAGCAGATATGGAATTACCAAGCCGACGAGTATCGGGAAAAGCAGCAGACCAATAAAGTCGCTATCTAGTCGATCGCGAAAGAACTCAATCTGCGTTGTGTAACCGTGCTTCCGCGCAAGACTCCAGACTTTGACTCCAATGAGAAAGAAGCAAAGTGAATGAATAATGCCGCTACTACTGGCCAGCATGCCATAGACACCAATACCTTCACGAAACGCTTCGCCACTGCTACCAACCAATGCGAATGCAGTCATCGTCGTGCCGAACATGCTCATCAGCAGCAAGAACGGGCCGATCGAGTGACTTGCCAGCTGGTAGTCCTCTTTGGTTCCACTAAAGAGGCGACTTGAGAACAAGCCGAGCATCAATAGAAGACCAAGGTAGATCGAAATAATAATGAGCTGCGGTAATCCAGGATGGTCCATCATGATTGGTGCTCCTCCGTATCAAACGGCCAAGCGATGCGTGTCGCCAAGAACCAAGTGAGGGTCGCTCCGACCGATATGCATGCGTGCCAAAACAGGCCAATCGGAAGGAAGCCAAACAACAATGTGTTGTCGTTCCAAAACCAATTGTCCTGGTGCAAGATCAGAAGCAGGACAACCAAAGCAATAATCACTTTGGCACCCGAGGGATTGTTGACTTTACTCATGATTGCCCGGAAGTGAGGAATGAGCGTGAGGCTGGATACTGATTAGGATTCAGGCGATACGATTTCCACCAACTCGATGGCTGGCTCTTCGTCGCAATGAATGATCGCCGTGCGACCGAATGTTACCTTAGGCGAGTCCAAGTTGAAATGCCGCTGTAATTCCAGGTTGGGAGTAACTCGCCAGAGCTTTCCAAGCTCCACCCTTCGCAGCACGTTGTGCTCGATCAAGACCCGCCCCAGTGGTGTCTTGCGAGACTCAATCTCCCGCCGCACCGTTTCCGCCAAAAACTGAGTATGGAGACGTACGATGCCGAACATCACAACCGCCCCGTCTGATTGCCGTGTCAAAAGAATCTTTCGCTTGTACGTTCGATCCAGTTGGTATTCCAGCACCTGCACATCGACCAAGCAGCCGTGAAACGATTCCACGGTAACCGTCATGTGCTGATTATGGTCTAGCAGCGCTCGACTGGGTTCCGGCATTGCTTCGCCAGCGCATTCATCGAACGAAGCCAATTCTCCGACCTCGTCGTAGAACAGTTGCACTAACTCTTTAAGACTTGGGAAAGCAGCTTGGCCAGTTGTCACGTTCAGCGTTCTCGAAAAGCGTTCTGCGGGGATGACGGTATTATCGGTCTGGTCGCGATGCGAGACTAGGAGGGTTTTCCGCATTGGGACGCTAAGCAATCAAAAACGAGCAAATTGAAGCTCATTCTACTGATGAATCGTCATTCGACGTTCATGCCAATAGGCGCCGGCGGACGATCAAATCAGTACGCCCCATCACATGGCGTCCCACCAACAACCCACCCACACACGAAAATCAGCGGTCATTCGCGACTTTGCTGGTCTTTCACGGACTGCCCACCATGAATTCACTTCGTCTTTTCTCGTTGGTTTTTGTCGTCTGCTTCTTTGCCGGATGTGTAAGCAAACCGCCCGCATTCGAAGACTCGCTCACTGCGCGACCATCGATAGATCAGTCAAGGTTAGCAGTGGCAAAGCAAAGTACCGTACCTGCCGGAAGCGGTATCGACCGGATCAAGTATCAACTCGCCTCCGGTTCCGAATCTGAACGAATCCAAGCCTGCCGAGTACTCGCACGCGCCGCTGCCGTAAACGAAAACGACACCGAGTCGATCGACATGCTCGCCAACGCTATCAAGACAGACGCAAGCATGAAGGTGCGCATGGCTGCGACCGACGCCATGGGATTGCTGCAAACTCCAGAAATGAACAAGCAAGTCGCGTCGATGCTTCCTGCCCGGGATTTGCCAAGCGAACCACCAACGCGTTTGAGTTTTCTCAAGCAGTGGTGGCGTTAGCTGACAAACTGTTCCGGATACGAAGACCTTGATGGTGCCGGAAATTCTGAGTGGTTAGTTCTGCATGAACTTTCCGTGCTGCACGGTCATGATCGAGCCATCCGGCATCACTTAACGCATACACCCCACTCTGCGGAATTTCGGCCGCAAAACCGCGACATTCGACTTTGGAGTATTCCCAACTAGTCCGATCACAACAGAACGCCAGCCTTCGCACTACGGATGCTCGCTGACCCGCCACGCTGATTCCCACCCCCAACTCTTTCCCTCAGAGAGAGCTTGACTTGATGAGTCAATCCTTACCGATCCGGTTCGTCAACACGAACTGTGCCGCGATTGTAAAGTATCTCCGTTCTCGAGCAGGCATCGCCGCCATTGCGCTGGCCACTAGTTTCACTTCAACCGCCTATGCTGTTGATAGAGTGATACCTGCGGTTGATACAGACGCACCAGCTGTCGAAGCGAAAGCCGACGACGAACCTACTCCCGTCTCGTTAGAACTCGATCGGGACAACTCGAACAGGCTCACGCAGCCGGTCGTCGACTTCGATTTTGACCTACCTGTGGAAGCGAAAAAAACCACCACGAATGATGTCGACAAAACTTTGGCAACAGAGACGAAGTCTGCAACGGTCGTTGAAGAAAAGACGTCGAACGCAACTACTTCCGAGCAAACCGACACGGCTAAGTCGGCAGCTACGCCCGCCTACGAGACGTCCCAAATCTCAAAGGTTCCACCGTTCTCGGCCGCCTTCACGAATGCGTTGAAAGACATTGCCGCGTTTGACCAGAAGTCAAAGCCCACGCCAGCGACGGACCTGACTACTGACGTTACCAGCAACGACGCAACGGGTTTGAAGAGTCTTAAGAATGCTGTCGAGGCAAACGTCACAGACGCCTCCAAAGCTGAAGCGGCCGCCAAGCTTGCTGAATCAACGAAGCAGAAGCTCGATCTGGCGGCAGAAGTACCAACCGCGATCCCAACGATAACCACAAAGCCAACCGCGGCGATCAAGAAAGACGCCATTGCACCAAGCGTCGCAAATCGAAAGCCTTCGGTAACAGCGACGCAAGCTAACCCTTTGAAGGCCGATCTGGAAAAGTACTTCGAAGGATTTGAGCAAAAGTCTAATCCCAGCGGAGTTGCTATTAAGAGCCCCGCTGAGCCAGAGGTTGAAACGCAAGCAGTTCCCACTCCGGCACCGCCTCCCATTTCCAACTTCCCGGCGGAAACGAATCCTCGCTATCAGTACCGTGAACCAGCGGTAGTGATCTCGCGTAGCATGGCCGCGCTACAACCCAAAATCGCAAAGAACTTACGCTACTACTTCGACCGCCCGTTGAATACTCGTGACGATAGTGCCTGGTCAGTCATGCATTCGTTTCTAGGTTACGGCCCGAACGGCATGGTTGCTATAAACAGTGATCGAGGCCAACGCACAAACGCCGTCAGTTGGATGTGCCAAAACGGGCCACTTATGGGGCGTCGCTTGCTGTACCTCGATAATGGTTACATCAAAGGCGTCGAGGGTGCCGGATACCAAGGACACCCGTGCCAGTTTCTCGCGATGCTCGCCCAGATCAACATTCCTCGTGACTACCCACTGGTCATCCAGGGTCGCACATTGGATGTCGAAGACCTTGTCAATTCCGAAATGTACACGTGTGCTTCGGACAAAGAACTTACATTCAAACTCATCGCTTTTTCGCACTACCTAAACTCGGACGCGACTTGGAAAAGCGAAAATGGTGAGACTTGGACAATCCCGCAAATTCTTACCGAAGAAATGGCACAACCCGTTAACGGCGCAGCCTGCGGCGGAACACATCGAATCATGGCGATCGCCTTTGCGGTGAAAAACCGACAATTGCGGGGCGAACCCATCGACGGCGCCTATGTCCCGGCTCAGGCCTACGTTCGCCAGTACCAACGCTACATCATGTCGCTCCAAAATCGCGACGGCAGCTTTAGCACCAACTGGCTCAAAGGCCGCGCGGACAACGGGGACAAAGACCGCCAGCTTCAAACAACTGGCCATATACTGGAATTGCTTGTCTATTCTCTTCCTCGCAACGAGCTTTCGGATCCGAGGGTCGTCAAAGCGGTAGAATTCCTCAACAACCTCATGTCGCGAAATCGCAAACGCGATTGGGAAGTCGGCCCGCGTGGTCATGCGATCCGAGCTCTGTCGCTCTATCATCGGCGCGTGTTCGAACGACAGACGCCCCCTCGATTGGCTGCAAAGCCGGTCCGTTAAGGGCACCAACGCAGCCTCCCTCCGGTTCTAGCCAAGGCGCCCCGTCAAGCGCATCCATCTCGATCGCACTTCGGTCCTGCGCGGTTCGCCCCGTTCGGCTCGACATGCAGGATCGCCTTGCTGAAGAACGGTGTAACAGCTAATATTTCAGTGAGAAGTTGGTCATGGCTGATCATGTTGCCTTTGGCAGGCGTGCAACACAAGCCGCTTTCTTCTCCTCCGCTCACAAATCGGATTGTTTGAGCGAACAGTAAAAGGCACCATTTAGCGACCAAAGACTCACCGCATGAGCCCTGCGAAGGACGACGAGCAATTCTTAACGTTCCTCAGCCTCGCCAGCACTCTGTACAAGGCGAATGAGGCTGACGCCTTGCTTGTCATGTTGTCGCGGCCCGTCGATTGGGCGATGCTCAAAAAGAAGGTCGGACGGCACAACGTCGTACTTGTTGCGTCTGATCCATCTGTGCTGGAAGGTGCGGACGATGAAGAGTTTTCGAAAATCGTAGTCGATTCCACGATTTCATCGGTCTACGATAAGCTGAACCAAGCCCTGCTCGACGGCCTGGCGAGCGACTTGCTTTCGTCAGGATCGGACGTTGTAGCGATCTTCAACGCGTTTGGACAAGAACGCAACTCGGTGAACTCCGTCAGCTTTATTCGATTGGATGAACGACTGGGGCGCCTTTCTTCCCGTGAGCTTCGCAGTCTCGAGACGCAAGTTCCGCTGGAGACGTTGAAACTTGTCGTTGACCTCGCCGTCGATATTGGCCGCGAAGGTCGCGAAGGAAAGCCCGTTGGCACTATGATTGTTGTCGGCGATCATCGCAAAGTGCTCGAACACAGTCGGTCCATCGGCTTCGATCCGGTGAAGGGCTATAAGCAAGCCGAACGCAATCTGCACGACTCGTCGGTACGCGAAGCCGTTAAGGAAGCAGCGTTGATGGACGGTGCATTCGTCGTCTCGTCGGCGGGCGTCGTTGTCGCAGGATGCCAGCTGCTGGAGACCGGCGGCACAGGAAGCATCACGCTATCGAAAGGACTCGGTACTCGACATTGGGCGGGTGCCGCGATTTCGCAACGGACAAAAGCCATCGCGGTCGTCGTTAGTGAGTCGAACGGCTCAGTACGCATCTTCCAAAACGGCGAAGTCATGCTTCGTATTGAACCAACAGCCGGACCGGGGCGAAGACCGATGACTTGGAAAGAGCTGAATCCACGTGAATCGACGGACGAAGAAAAGGACGACAGTGGTGCGTAGCCATCCGCTTTCGTCTTTCTGTCGTCAATTCGAGTTCGACGTTTCCCTAGCCGTCGCCCAATTCGCTGATCGCTTGAAGGACGAGTTCCCAAGGCAGCCCGATATCCAGGGTGTGGATCTTGCCCAAGTATTGCGTTGCGTCAGGATTTAAGAATCCCACCTTTTTGGCAACCAGCGTACACGTGTGATCAGCTCGAAACGTGGCATCCGCGGCATGTCCGGTTTCAGCGTCGAGACCCGTGGGCACGTCTACCGCTAGACGTTTTGCGGCAGCACCATTCATAGCGTTCAACGTCGTGGCCAAAGGCTCACTCGGTTCCCCCTTAGCACCCGTTCCAAGCATCGCGTCGACGAGCCAATCTGCCTCGTTACAAACTTTATCGAGTTCGGTCGCGGTCATTGTTTTTGTCGGCTGCAACGGAACTGGTAGTCGACGCAATAAGTCGAAGTTGATTTTCGCATCTCCGCTCAGCTCATCCGCGTCGAACGTCAACAAAACGCGTAATGCATATCCCCGTAAGTGCAGATGTCGAGCAATGACGAACCCATCGCCGCCATTGTTGCCCTTCGCGCAGACGACAACGACAGGGCCCTCGATTCCAAGGTCGCACATAGCGTCGGCGATTCCTCGGCCGGCGTTCTCCATCAGCAGAACGCCTGGCACGCCCCAGCGTTCAATTGCGATCTGGTCGACACAACGCACTTCTTCGCGACTCAATGGCCGACGCTGATTCATCGCTTGGCTCTTCGTCTCAGTCGAAGAAGAGCTGGTACTAATACAACGCAAACTGCGAACGAAGGTTCTGGCACGTGCACTAAACTTGCGGAACTTGTCTGACCAAAATTCGTCGACAACGCTAAGAAATCGGCAAACGCGACCATCCGATCGCCATCGACGTCACCTTCGCAGTAGTTACCAGCGAGACCGAAGCTGCTGGAGAGCACAAGAAAGTCCGCGAACTCGACCGAACCGTTGAGGTCCAAGTCACCCGACAGAATGTTGGCAGCCTCGAACCACGCCACGCGATCCGCTGCGTCCGTCTGACCATCACCGTTGACGTCGTACTGAGAATTGCTCAGGCCATTTCGCACGAAGAAACTGATCGCGTCAATGTCGCGGCAATCGGTGACTCCATTTACCGTAACGTCGCCCGCTACCGTTGTCGTCAGTCGCAAGTTGTCGACCCAAACATCACCTGTCCATGAATTGTCCGGCCCGAAGTCCATTTCGTAGAACAGAGAATCAACCGCCAAGTCGCCAAACTCAGCAAAAGGTACGAATACTTTCACCGTTGCCAATCCATCATCGCCGGCCGGAAGTTCAATCGGAACATCAACGGCAACCTCCGAATTAGTCTGGTCTTCCATCACGAATTGCATTGCGGTTGCCCCACCGCTTGGAACTTGACTGAGGTCTACCGTGATGTCGAATTCAAGTTGATACACCTCGGGGTTCGCTGAAGCCATGCTCAGAAGCGTGTATTCGTTGCTGCCATCAAACGTCCAAATCTTCGAAGCCAGCAAACCGGAAGAAGAAAGCGTGAGACTCGTTCCGCCATCAGTTGCTCCTTGCTCGTCCTCCAGCATCAGGCTGCCCGTGCTGCCTATCGGTTCACCCGGCGTATGCCAACTTTCGAAATCGCCTTCCCAAGAAGCCAACAACGACGAACGCGCTGAGAACGTCGCTCTTCCTCCGAAAAAATCAGCGACGATGTCTTCTGCCGGTTTTTGTTGAACCGTATAAGTCAACGTATCGGCTCCACCCGCCAGTGGATCGGACTCCCATCCTTCAAAAAAAGCACCGCCCCACCAATCACCTCTCGCATCCATTGCTTGAATGAGAGCATCGTAGGCCGCAGCTTGCTCGTTTAGATCGATTCGAAACCGCTCAACCGGTTCGGCAAGCTCGCGAGGCGATGACGCACCACCGTCAGTCGACTGGTACCCCACTTCAGTGAACACAATTCTCTGTGACAACCCAGATCGCGATTGCCACGATTCGATATCGTCCGCAAGCGATTCCCAGCCTGCCTGAAGTTCTTCCGGAATCGCGCTAGGACTAAATACGGGAGGAGCGTACGCATTGATCCCCACGACATCCAACGCGTCCCACCACGGTAAGTCTTCGTAGCCGCCATCAGTGTCGAAGTCAAAAGTGTGACTGGCTGCGTACGTAAGTTCTCCGGAGTACGTCGTGCGGACGTCAGCGATCAACGTGCGCCAATCTTCTTCAAACCTGGAGTCCTCCAAGGCGTTTAATTCGTAACCGACACCCAATAGTGCAACGTTCTTCGTATTTGCAAAGTCTGCGATCCCGTTGATCGCCGTGCGGTACGACGAAAACCAGTCTTCCGAACTAGAAGGTGCAATCAGGGCGCTTCGCTCGCCAGAAGCGATCGAAACCGAAGGGCGAAGGAAGACGTTCATGCCTGCGCTCTGAATGGAATCCACAATGGGCTCGATCGCCGCGAGTTGCTGCATTAGCGTTCCCCCATCAGCCACTGCGACCGACGAAGCGTTCGGCTCCGATTGCATCAACGGAATGTCGATCGCGACGACGTTGGTGCCAACTTGTTGCAGATCGAGGATCGATTCGTTCACCAGTTGGTGCGGCGAACTCAAGTCGAGCCCCATGCCTCGGTAGTCTCGTTGTGCGTGGAGTGTAGACGGAACGATAATCGCCAAGACGAAAAATGTTGCTAGGGTTTTCAAAGTCGCGATGACGAGGGGCCTCAGCAGTGCATACGCGGGCAGAACCCGACTATGAGGTTTAGACATTGTTTGTTCGCTTTCTCACCCCAGGAACCACAAGATTTTAGGTGTAGCGAACACCTTGATGATCTGCTTCGAAGAACACTGGCAGCAACGCATCAACGTGCAATAGGCCTTTGCGAGTTAGCTCAATCCGATCGCCATTGATCGTAAGCATTTCATCCTCAACGTAACGATCCCATTGCTCACGCCACTCTTCGATGATACCAACCGAGTACTTTTCTTGAAAATAATTCGCTTCAAGAAAGCCACGCTTGAGCTGCAAGATCATTTCACGAATCAACGCCTGCTTGGGTGTGGGCGTCAATCCTCGCGTTATCGGCAGGCGACCTTCTTCGGATAGCGACTTGACGTAGCCATCCCACTCGGGAGCGTTCTGATAGTGAACGCCTGAGATATGGCCAAAACTAGCTATACCCGTAGCTAACAAATCCGAACCCCGCCAGAGATTATCGCGATAACTGAAATTCACTTTCGATTTATCTTTGACCATCGTGTACGCACTGGACACTGAATAGCCAGCGGCGATTAACTCGTCGTAGGCGTAATTCAACCACTCTCGCTTCAGGGGCCAACCAGCGACAGGAACTTCGATCTCGTTGCCCAAAATGTCTTTCGAGTAGACCGTGTTGTAGGGCAACTCCATTTGGTAAATCGTTACGCTGTCGGGAGAAAGCTGAATCGTCTTTTGAATGCAATCTTTCCAGTTTTCCCACGTCTCTCCGACCATACCGGAGATGAGATCAATATTCACATTGTGAAAATCGGCGGCCTGAATCCAATCCCACGATTTGTAGACTTCGGGGGACAAATGCGCTCGACCGTTTTCCTTCAGCACTTCATCACTAAAGTTTTCGATACCGAGGCTTAGTCGCGTGATACCTAGATCTTTGAGCGTATGAACTTTCGTTTCGGACAACGTACCGGGTTCACATTCAAACGTGACTTCTTCAGCGTCGTCCCAACTTACGTTGGCTCGCAATCGATCAACGAGACCAATCAATTGCTTGGAGCTCAGGTACGATGGCGTTCCACCGCCGAAATAGACGAAGCGAAACGGGCGATCGCCCATGCAAGGCCGTTGGCTTACCAGTTCGATCTCTTTCGAGAGCGCCGCCAAATAAACTTCGATCTCGTTTGCGACTTTGTCCGTGTAAACGCGAAAGTAGCAAAACTTGCATCGCTTACGGCAGAACGGAATGTGCAGATACAAACCAAGCGGCACATCGCGAGGAGAGTTCGCCATAGCCGACTCGACTTCACCGATCGAATCTGCATTCCATTGCGAGTACGGCGGATAGTTCGAAATGAAATAGCTGCCGACTTCCGTCTTGGTCGAATCTGTTGCCATGTTTTTATCTTTCGGCGGTAGCCGCTACTTTTTCCCGAAACAATAAACGACGCCATCGTTACTCGCGATAAGCAACCGCCCATCGACGACGGCGGGCGAGCTGGCAAAACTATCGCCGGTTTCTTTTTTCCAAACTTCTTTGCCCGTCAACCAGTTTAGCAGATAGATGCGTCCATCTGACGAAGCAACAACAACGTTGTCACCCGTAATTACGGGCGACGAATCTACGCCACGTTTGCAGGTATATTTCCACATTTCGTTGCCATCTGCCGGATTCACTCCGTAGACATTTTTGCTTCGTGAACCAAACACGACGACCTTTGCATTCACCGCCGCAGAACTGCGAATCTCGCGTGGGCGCTTCTCACGAAAACGCCATTCGATCTTAGCCGTCTTCCAATCGATCTTAAAAAACTCGCCGTACTCTGTCCCAAAGTAAACGTGACCACCCATGACAGCGGGTGTCGTTCCTGTGGGAGCATCAATCGGAACGCTGGCCGCCTCTTCGCCTTTCTTGATGTCGACGATATGCAGTTGTCCATCGCATCCTGCGACAAAGCTACGATCGCTGACCACAGTGGGAGAACAGCGGATTTGATCCTCGACTGGCAGCTTCCATTCGAGCTTGCCACTGTCCGTGTTCAAGCAATACAGAACGGCGTCTTGCGAACCGTACAATAGCTTGTCACCGTAGAAGGTCGCGCTGGAGTTGATTTCGATACCGCCATCTTTCGGTTCGAACCGCCAGACTTCTTTGCCTTTCAAGTCAAAGCAATAGAAAATGCCGTCAATGTCGCCAACGTACATTCGACCATTGCGGTAGGCCGGCGAAGCCGCAAACGAAAAGGCACCGGTTTTTTTCGTCCACTTTGCTTTTCCATCGTCTAGCCCAATCGCATGCAGCGTGCCATCGAGATCCGGAACATAGCAAACGCCTTCGACGACAATGGGAGTTGATTCAAACGCGCCATTCTTGACTTCATACTTCCAAAGCAGCGTCGGGTCGTCCGGCAAAACTGATTTCGCCTGCCCGGTGGCCAAGGGATCCCCTCGAAAAGAAGTCCAGCTTTTACCGTCGTCTTTCACGACGGGAACTTTGGCCTCGGACGCAGCAAGCTCGACAACTTTTACCTCGGTCTCACTTACGACTTCGGCATCTGCCGGGTCGGTCACGGTTTGCGGTGGATCGGCAGCCGCAATGCGAAACGAAACGGCAACTCCAAGTAAGAGAAGCAGCAAACGGTAGCTTGGCATAGTCGTCCCTCGAGTTGAGAGAATTGGGGGAAGGATATGGCCGATGGCCACTACCATTCTACCGATTCGTCCGCTCCAAGAGAATGCAGCGGATAGATGTCCGACACCAGCAAAACGTTGCGTTTTTGGCTAAACCACATCCATCGCACCGTCCCACACGACGAAGCCCTCGATTGCAGCGTACTCGGCGAGCCCAAGCGCGTCGTACAAACGTGCTGTCTCATGATTCCTATCTTCAGCGCGTTGCCAAAATTCTCGAACATCGGGACCTGGAAACAATGCACGGTCTTTCTGCGACTCGTGTTTGAAAATCGCATTTCGCTTTCGCATCACTTCTTTTGGACTTAGCGGCACCGCCATCTGAATTTCATGTGGCTCCCACTCGTGCCATGCACCACGGTAAAGCCAGACGACACATTGCTGGTACCAATCCTCATGTTTCACACCATCACACGCTTGTAATATCGCCCTCAGACACGTTCGATGGGTACCGTGCGGGTCGGAAAGATCACCGGCGGCATAGACCTGATGCGGCTGAAGCCAGCGTAGAAGATCCTCGATCATTTTGACATCTTCGTCGCCGAGCGGTTTTTTCTTCACGCGACCGGTTTCATAAAATGGCATATTCAAGAAGTGCAATCGTTCGCCGGGTATGCCACACAAACGCGTAGCCGCACGAGCTTCGCCCTGACGAATGAGGCCTTTGATCGCCTGGACTTCGGCGCTGTCAACTTGTCCCGGTTGCTTGTTCTTGAGGAACTCTTCAATATGCGCTTCAAGCTCGGCAGTTCGATTCGGATCTACACCGAACTCTCGATTGAAGTCAGCCGCGAATTCGGCAAAACGAATAGCGTCGTCATCGAAAACCGCAATGTTGCCCGACGTCTGATAGGCAACATGGACTTCGTGTCCTTGGTCGGCCAACCGAATAAGCGTGCCGCCCATACTGATGACATCGTCATCCGGGTGAGGCGAGAAAACCAACACTTTCTTTGGATAGATGTCGTCGTGTGGAGAAGGTCGGTCGCCGGGCTGCTGAGCATGTTTCGGTTTCCCGGCTGGCCAACCGGAAATCGTGTATTGAAGATCCCGAAAAACGCGCAAGTTGATGTCATACGCTGGCCCATGCTTGGCCAGCAGATCTTGCAAGCCTTCTTCGTTGTAGTCTTCCTCGGTTAGTTTGAGGATCGGCTTTTCCACGTGCCGCGCCAGCCAGATGACGGCTTTGCGAATAACTTCGTCTCGCCAATCGATACTACCAAGCGTCCACGGGGCGCGATAGCGAGTCAGTGATTGTCCAGCAGCCGCGTCGAGATAAACTTCTGCACGCGGATGCTGTTGGAGGAAACTTGCAGCGACCGATGAAGTAATCTCTCCTTCGACTGCTTGCGCGATGACAGGTGCTTTATGTTCGCCAAAAGCCATCATGATGACTTGGTCAGCATCAAGAATCGTACCGACGCCCATCGTGATCGCACGACGTGGCACGTGTTCTTCGCCAAAAAAGTCACTAGCCGCATCCAGTCGCGTGACGCGGTCAAGCGTAATGAGTCGAGTGCGACTTTGTTTGGATGAGCCCGGTTCATTAAATCCGATATGTCCCGTTCGCCCGATACCAAGGACCTGAATATCGATCCCGCCCGCTTCGCGAATCAAATCTTCATATCGGCGACAGTAACTGGTAACGTCGTCTTCACCCACGAGGCCGTCAGGAATGTGAATCTGTTCTTTGGGGATATCGATATGATCGAAAAGATGTTCGTACATGAACCGCACATAGCTTTGCAGCTCGTGCGGTTGCATCGGAAAGTACTCGTCAAGATTGAACGTAACGACGTTGCGAAACGACAAGTCCTCTTCTTGGTGCAGCCGAATCAATTCGTTGTAAACGCCTACGGGAGTACTTCCCGTAGCCAGCCCCAACACACATCGGCGGCCTTCAGCCAAACGACTACGGACAAGCTCGCCAATTCGACGAGCCACCGCCCGACTAACATCTCGAGCATGAGGAAAGGTTCGAGTAGGTATCTTTTCCAACGCTAAAAATGACTGGTTATCAGAGTTCATAGAAGCCTCAAATCTCAGGTGACGTGGATTAGTCTACCGAAGTTGAGCCTCAAGTCGATTGCAACCATCGGCAATATTCGCCACGACCCACGATCGCCTTGCTAGACAATTACAATCTGTTCACTTACTTTGTCAGGTTAACACAAACCTAACGGAGAGTCCGATGAGCAATGAGTCATGGCCACTAGGCGTTTTCGCCAGCATCGATGCAGGGTTAGGCGTCAAGCTCGACGTCGCTCATGAGCTTGGCGTTCACACCATTCAATTACACGCCCCCGCCGCGTCGACACGAACTCCTGAGAATGCCAAGAGTTTTCTAGATAGACTCGCTTCGCTAGACATCACGTTAACCTGTGTGTTCTGTGGCTACGAAGGCGAAAGCTATGCCGACATTCCCACCGTCAAAGAGACCGTCGGACTCGTGCCTCCAGCCACACGCGCAGCTCGAACTCAGGAAACGAAAGAAATCTCTGACTTCACGAAACTACTGGGCGTCGATTGCATTGGCCTACACATTGGTTTCGTACCGCACGATGCCAGCGATCCGGACTATCAAGACGTTCTGAACGTAACGCGAGAAATCTGCGATCACGCGGCCGGCAATGGACAGCGAGTACACCTCGAAACTGGCCAAGAACCGGCTGACATTCTACTGCGATTCATTGAAGACACGCAGCGAGACAATCTGTTCATCAATTTCGATCCGGCAAACATGGTGCTCTATGGCACTGGCGAGCCATTGCCCGCACTTCGGAAAGTCGGCAAGTACGTGAAGAGTATCCACTGCAAAGACGCCACCTGGTCGGACAAACCTGGCGACACGTGGGGCGCTGAAGTACCACTGGGCGACGGTGCCGTCGGAATGAAAGACTACTTGGCCACGCTCAAAGAAATCGGCTACGAGGGTCCACTAACGATCGAGCGTGAGATTCCCGAAGAGCCTACGCGACAGAAAGCTGAAATCGGCGGTGCGTTGGAATTACTGCGATCGATAAAAGCTGAGTTAGGCAAGTAGTGGTGGCTTCCAGCCGCCGTTAGGCAAGTCCGGAGGACACACATGCTACGCGTTGGAATTTCTGGTATCGGATTCATGGGTATGATTCACTACCTGGCTTACCAAAAGGTGCCGGGAGTCGAAGTCACTGCCATCGCGTCACGCGACGAGAAAAAACGTGATGGTGACTGGCGTGGAATCAAAGGCAACTTTGGTCCGCCTGGCGAACAGATGGATTTGAGTGGCATCAAAACCTACGAATCAGCCGATGAGATGATCGCCGACCAGGATATCGATCTGATCGACATTACATTGCCACCGTTTCGTCACGCCGACGTAGCCACTGCAGCACTCAAGGCAGGCAAGCACGTCTTCTGTGAAAAGCCACTTACTCTGGATGCCGCGTCGTCCGAACAAGTTGTCAAAACCGCAGCTGATTGGAAACGTATCCTGTTGGTCGGACATGTGCTGCCCTTCTTTCCAGAATACAGTTGGGCTCGTTCGATAGTTCACAGCGGCAAATACGGCAAGTTACTTGGCGGTCATTTCCGTCGCACAATCTCGGATCCGGCCTGGCTGGAACACTACTGGGATCCGATGCTGGTCGGTGGTCCGATGCTGGACCTGCACGTTCACGATGCACACTTCATTCGCTATCTGTTTGGGATGCCCGAATCGGTCGTCACCCGAGGACGAATGCAAGGTGAATGCCCACAGTCGTGGATGACACTGTTCAACTTCGCCAATTCCGATCTCGTTGTCAGCGCATCCAGCGGCACGATTGGACAACAGGGCCGCGCGTTTCTTCACGGATTTGAAATTCAACTCGAAAAGGCCACACTTACCTTCGAATTCGCAGTCATCGGCGAAGAGGGAAAATACCTCTGCCAACCTACACTGCTCGATTCGGACGGCAACGTGGAAACACCAGACCTTGGCGATGGCGATCCTTCACTGGCATTCCAGGCCGAAATTGAGGAAGTCGTGCGTTGCATCTCCGCCGACCAGACATCGGAGATTCTCGGCGGACAACTTGCCGAAGATGCAATCGCGATCTGCCATGCTCAAACGGAAAGCTTGAAGCTTGGTTCGAGCGTCAGCCTATAGCGTGATCGTTTTTTCTAAGCTGTAACCAAATCACAATGGAGCTATGAAAAGGACGCGAGTAAAAGTCTGCTGCATCTCTTCCATTGCCGAGGCGAGGTTAGCTATTGCCCATGGCGTGGATGCCATTGGACTACTGGGCAGCATGCCATCCACCCCTCGCGAAATTGATCTCGATACCGCTCGTGAGATTGCGAGCTACGCGCCTCTCACAGTAGAAACGTTCTTGCTCACAGCCTCTTTTTCTGGTGACGAAATTGCGAGCCAGGTTGAATATTGCGGCACTACCGCAGTACAGGTTGTCCAGCACATCGAAACCCACGAGTATGACCGGATAATCGCGCAGATTCCAAACGTAAGGCGTGTGCAAGTCGTTCATATCGAGGACCGAAGTGCGCTGGAACTTATCGACGTGTATGAGCCCTACGTCCACGCTTTCATTCTCGATGGAGGCACTACAGGGGCAGCAGTTGCAGACCTTGGCGGAACTGGGCGCGTTCACGACTGGAACATCAGTTCCGAATTCGTCCGACGTACATGCAAGCCCGTGTTTCTCGCCGGTGGGTTAAACCCAAATAACGTAGTCAGGGCTATTTCTACTGTCGCCCCATTCGGTGTCGATTTATGTTCGGGGGTGCGACGCCACAACAAACTCGACGCACAATTGCTCGACGAGTTCACTGCGAACGTTTGGAGAAGGTAGAATCACGAATGTTCCCACCTCACGCCAAAAGGTCGCCAGACTTGATCATCAAAGTTCGCGGATACGAAGATTCTTCCACATGACGTCAAACGGACCTTGATTCTTGCCGATGCCGTGTACTTGCAAGCCTATAAATCCTTTCGGATGTGACTTGTGCTTTGCCTCATCCGTTAAGTCTTCGATTTTCTGATCGTTGATAAACGTTTGGATTCGAGGACCTTTGGCAACGATACGGTATTTGTTCCACTCACCGTCTTTGAAATGCTTGTGCGGAACAAGTCGCTCTTTGGGAGTCATCCAACCACCGGCGGCTTCGCCATAAACGTAGCCAGCTTCAGCGCCTTTTTCGCCACCCGCTTCGATCTCGACTTGCGGTCCATTGACTCGACCTGTGTTGTAGATCGAATGCTTGCCTTTTTCGTCTCGCGTTTGCGAACGGATTTGCACGCCCGAGTTCAGTTTGTCGTGAACCTTTACTTCAAACTCAAATTCGAAATCGCCGTATTCCGTAACCGAACACAAGAACGAGTTCGGGCTACCTTCGGCCGTTACACCTTTGATCGCTCCATCAACGACAGAGTACGATGCGTAGCCGTTTTTCTGCGTCCAACCAGCCAACGATTTTCCGTTGAACATGGAAACCCATTCGGATTCTTCGGCAACAAGTGTCAACGGCGAGAGAACAATAGCGAGAAGGACAGCGATTCGTTTCATGGTTTGCTCTACGAAGGAAAGAAAAAGGAAGGAGGAAATAGCGCGTGACAAATCCGCGCGCAACAATGCGAAGCCGAAGCTATTTGCTACGTTCGATTCCGTACTCATCGAGTTTCCGGTACAACGTCGCGCGACCGATGCCCAACAGTTTAGCGGCTTCCGGCACCTTACCGTTAGTACGTCGCAGCGCTTCCCGAATTAGTTTCGCTTCCCAGTGGTCAATCAGCAATGAATCTGGCATCTCGCCAGCGTCCTGCAGCCCCAATTCACCGGCCTCGATCACTTCGCCTTCGGTCATCACAATGGCACTATCGATAACGTTTCGAAGCTGCCGCACGTTTCCGGGCCAGCTATGCATCGTAAGTTTGTGTCGAGCTTCGTCAGACAGGGTTAGTTCTGGTCGCCCGTGATGCTGCTTGAAGTGTTCAAGAAAATGTTCGGTAAGTAGCTGAACGTCGCCTTCTCGATCACGAAGCGGCGGGACATTGATTTCGAAAACCGTCAGCCGATAGAACAGATCTTCGCGGAATTTTTTCTCGTTTACCAAATGACGCAAATCACGATTCGTTGCCGCGATCACTCGCACATCAACAGAAATTTCCGTCGTCGCACCAAGCGGCAAGAATGAGTGGCCTTCCAAAATTCGCAACAACTTGGCCTGCGCTATCAGAGGCAACTCACCCACTTCATCCAAAAACAACGTCCCGGAATCCGCTTGTTGAAACCAACCTTGATGATCGGAATCCGCGCTCGTGAATGCGCCTTTGACATGGCCAAACAGCTGACTCTCGATCAGATTTTCAGGAATTGCTGCACAGTTGACGGCAAGCATCGGTCGATCCGCCCTGGCTGAAGCGCGATGAACGGCACTAGCCACTAGTTCTTTGCCAACTCCGCTTTCGCCACGAATCAGAACGCAGCCGGTGGCCGTTGCTATTCGCCCAATCGTGGATTTAAGCTCCAGCATGGAGTCGCATTCGCCTAACAGTTCGTCGTTGTTTGCCGAACTGTCAACTAATCGCTGATTCTTTGCGACAAGCGTCGCTTGCTCTCGTGCTCGGACTAGTGCAACCACAAGCAAACCCGCCAAGGCGATCGAAAAATCGAAATCTTTTTGTTCGAAGTGACCGCGTTCGCGGTACAAATGAATTGCGCCGAGAGTATTTCGTTCGTGAATGAGTGGCACGCAAATCGCATCCGTGAACTTTGCGGGCGAGGATTGTTTTGGTTGGTTTGCGACCCAAATCGCTCGCGACTTGCGGCAAACTAGATCGGTCAACTGCTGACTGAGTGGAACTTCGCCGTCCGCTTCCGACGGAATCACGATCTTCGGTGTGAGTTGCTCGTCGTCATTCACCCATAAAAATCCGGCAACGGCAGACTCCGTGCGTTCCCGAAGTCGTTCGAGTGCCGACTCAACAACACTATCTGGCTCCCGCGTCCCCATCAGTTTCAGGCTGAGTTGGTACAGCACCATGACTTCTTCGGGCAGGTGCTCGACGCGAAAAGATGAAGTCAAGACATTCGTTTCGGTCGGCTCGAATGTCTGCTGGCGTACGATGCGTTCAGAATTCTGCGAGTCCGTGTTCATTGTCGGAGGTTCATCCGACCAATTGAACAGAAACTCTGTCGAACCAACCTTGAACATGCCGCCAACGTTCAGGCGACCACGCTCGACTCGCTGACCGTTAAGAAACGTGCCATTGCGACTCTCACGATCTTGGAGCCACCACCCGTCTTCCTCTCGCTGCAACTCGGCATGCACCCGTGAGCACAACGGATCGACAAGAATGATGTCACATTCGGTGCCTCGACCAACGCGCGTACAATCGGTCGGATCCAGCAAGAAGCTTGTACCGGCTCGCGGTCCAGCCGTCATCGTCAAATAGCAATAACCGTTTTCGCTCATGCCCCAGCCTTTACGAACAACTCACCATTCTATCCTGACGAGGCTCCAATTGGTACGTGCCGATCTATTAACACACGACGCTGAGTGTGTGGCAGGGGCCCAGACGTCAATCTACTTTTCGTTTGATCGGCAGGCCAACGGCAAGCCAGATCGGCAACATCAGGACCAGCGCGCTGCCGAAGTACGGCCAATGGCTCCCGAATCGCCAATAGATAAGCGCCGCAGCAATCGGAGCAAACGCCCGCCCTAACGAGCCCACCGATCGAAAAACGCCAAGCACTTCTCCTTGCCGATCACTAGGAGAATACAAACTGACCAACGCGGTAAGACTTGGTGACACGAGCGATTGGCCGACCGCTACGAAAAACAGCCCCAGATACAGCACCCATTGCTGCTTACAAATCGCAATCAACAGTAGCCCCGGCATAACACACGCGAGACCGACGACCACGAGTCTCTTCTCGCCATATTTCGGAGCAAGCCGCCGAATCACACCGCCTTGCACAACGGCAATGACAATTCCAATAAATAGAAACAGAAAACCTTGCTGTGCCGCCGTGTAACCAAACCGGTCTTTGGCCAAAAACGTCAATGTGAATTCCATTCCAGCAAAAGCAAAGATGAAAACGAAGTTCAACAAATTCGTACGATTGACTCCCGGGAGATCGAACGGGCGAAAAAGCTGAAGCGGATTGACGGGACGACGAGCATGAGACGCACCGCCACCTTCACCACCCAACGTCTCTGGAAAACTACGTAGCACCCATACGAAGTTCACGACCGCTAGAACCAAAGCCACCAACGCCGGCCCCGAAAATGGATTCAATCCCGGAATCGACGTTAACGTCTGCGAAAGATCCCAACGGCTAAGCAACGCACCCATCGCCGGCCCCACGATAAAACCGACACCGAACGCTGCGCCAATCATCCCCATGCCTTTCGAACGAGAATTCTCGTCCGTAGCGTCCGCAACAGCCGCCGTTGCGACCGATAGATTGCCAGCCATCAATCCACCGACCAAGCGAGACAAAACGAGCAACCAGAACGAACCCGCAAACACCCACAGCAAATAGCCAAAGGCAGTACCGAGCGTTGTGATCACCAAAATGCTACGACGCCCCCGAGCGTCCGACATCGAGCCCCAAATCGGCGAAGCAATAAACTGCAGCACGGAGTACAGCGAGCCAAGCAAACCACCAAACAATACGGTCGCAGCAAGTCGGGCCTGTTCACCCTTAAAACCACTCAACTGCTCGAGATTCGCGATCAGCCCATGCAACCAGCCGCCGGCTTGCTCTTGCCCCAAGTAGTACTCAAGCATGTCCGGGAAAAGTGGAAAAATGATCGAGAAACCGACCAGATCCAGAAAAACCGTGAGCAGTATAACGCCGAGGACTTTTCGATTCGAATTGGGTTCCGACACGCTTGGCTTTCAACAGGCTCGCAAAGTTGATCGTTCCAAACTGCGAACGATGCGGAGTCGTCGATTGTACAAACTAAGCGTCTCGTTCACTACGCCCGCATCACCGAACAAACACGAAGGCTATCGTGTGCCGGCCCTGTATAGTTGGCTAACTTCAGCCGGGGTAAGCCCTCGAGTGTAGAACAACGCGGAATCCAAAGTCATCGGCAGCAAATGCTGACCTCTCGAATTCCCTCCGAAGGCCAACTCCCAGCCGCGAAAATCAACGCTGCCTGTGACAGATTGATTTTCACTAACAAGCACGCCGTCCACGTACAAAGCTAGTTGCGACTGATCGGCATTTTTCGCAATCACGATGTGGTGGAACTGCCCATCAGCATTCTGCAGGAATGGTAGCGGACTACTGACGAGTACCGACGGACGCCCCAATGTCGCCGCCGAAACCTGCAAGCGGCCATCAACAGGGTAGATGTTAAGTCGCTGATCGGTCCAACTTCCCACACTAGCGATTGATTCGTAGTTGGTTCCGGTGGTCTGATCGAAACGCACCCACATCGATAACGTTAAATCAGCATGCACGGTATTTAAACTCGACGAACTCTCGATTCGCACTTGTTCGCTGACGCCATCCAATCGAACAGCACTTCCGTTCACCCAATCCGAGTTTTCTGTTTCCACTAACCGAGCGTGATTGCCTTGCCCTGAATTGTCGTTGGAGGTGCTACCACTGCCTTCGTTGAAACGCACATCCAGCACGGCGCCGGTCGGAACCGAGGCAGCGCCCGGAGATGAGGTCGCCAAGGTGCCACTTGCAACCTGACCGCCACTATAAAGTTGTGCGATTTCGCTTCCACTGAGTGCTCGATGATACATCGCCGCGCTATCCAACTGGCACGGCATGCTGTGGTCGCCCAATGAGTTCGCACAGAAGGACAAATCCCAGCCATTCAAATTAAGCGTACCGCTCGCGTAGTTGTCCGTGCCGATCAACTTTCCATCGACGTAGATGGATGCCGTGTGTGTTGCCTCATTCTTAACCACAGCAATGTGATGGAATTGATTATCTGGCCGCGACAAAAACGACTGCCATTCTCCGACAGCGTGCACGTCCCAACCAGTTGCGTTACCAGCGAACTGCAGCTGGCCGTTCACGTGATAAACATTGAGTCGCTGGTCCGCCCAACTCCCGACACTGATGATGGATTGATAATTCGTGCCAACCAGTTGATCGAACTTCACCCAAGCCGCAACCGTGACGTTGGACACTTGCCCCGCCCAACTCGCAGAAGACGGCACACGCACTCGTTCATTGATTCCGTCCAGATTGATGGCGTGGCCGGTGCGTCCACCCACCCAATCCGCGTTTTCGGTGTTGACCAGCAACGCATTATTACCGCGACCCGACCGATCTGCCGAAGAATTCCCGCTACCCTCGGCAAATACGAGATCGATAACCGCGCCACTTGGCACATTGGTGGTCGTTGAAGGAGTTGTGGGTTGCGGCGTGGCGCCGGATAGCGCTTGGCCACGGAACACTTGGCCAACCTCCGCCGCGTTCATCGCACGGTGGTACATCGACACGTTGTCGACGGTACACGCAAGCTGCTGCCCGCCGTCAGACGTGCCACAAAACGACAGGTCCCAACCACGCAAGTCGACAGCCCCCGACGCAAAGCGATCGGTGCCGACGAGCTGGCCATCGACATACAACGATGCCGAGTTCGACGCAGCATCTTTCACCGCAACGATGTGGTGAAACTGACCATCCGCTGATTGCAAAAACGACTGCGGAGAGCTGGTAACCGAAGTATTCCAACCGTCACTTCGAGCCTCAAACGCCAACGTACCGTTCACCGGATAGACACTCAATCGGCGATCTTGCCAACTGCCAACGGTGAAAATTGAACTGTAGTTGCTACCCGCTAGTTGATCGACTCGGACCCAAGCTGACACCGTAAAGCTCTCAACCTGAGTCGCCCAAGTTGGTGAAGAACGAACCTGAACACGTTCGTTAACGCTGTCTAAACGAACGCCACTTCCCTCAGCACCAGGGACCCAATCACTTGCTTCGGTGTTGAGAAGATAGCCGTGATTCCCGTTTCCGGATTGGTCAGTCGTCCGAATCCATTGGCCTTCATTGAAACGCAAGTCGACGACAGGACCACTGCCGCTGGACGGAGTTGGAGTTGGAGTTGGAGTTGGAGTTGGAGTTGGAGTTGGAGTTGGAGTTG
>CAYNJG010000059.1:0-33378 GCA_964397295.1 uncultured Pirellulaceae bacterium | reverse complement strand
GGTATTCGGCTCGCGGGCGTAGATTTGATCGGAAATCAGATTATTGAACTGAACGTATTCAGTACCGGTGGCATATACGACGCCAATCGATTTGCCGGAATCGATTTCTCAGAAGCGATTGTCGATCGTTTCTTGGACTAGCTTTTAAATGCTTGTCAGCCTTAGCTCGGAGCATCATCAGTTGTGGCCCGCGGCGATCCGAGGGTCATTGAGCAACTCAGTCTTCTCTGTAAAAAAGAAAAAGCCCTTCGACACGAGGCCGAAGGGCTTTTCTATCGTAGGTCGGGGTGAAAGGATTCGAACCTTCGACCCTCTGCTCCCAAAGCAGATGCGCTAGCCAGGCTGCGCTACACCCCGAGTTTGGACCTTATCGGCCCGAACGATACTCGAATGTTAACCGGTGATCCGTTTTTCCGCAATTCGCCTTTTACAAAGCTAGCTAAACTTGCCGGCTAACCGGCCAGCGATCGTAGGTCATCGTCATCCTCGTCATCTGAACTGTCGAGCAACAGGTTCGTTAGCCGCTCAAACTCCTCATTTCCCCGGAATTGGATCACCAACTGCCCACGTCCACGACCCGTCTGCTTGATCTCGACCTTCGTGCCGAGGGCAATCCGGATCTTCTGTTCGAGGGACGCGATTTGATTCGACTTTGTTCGCGTTTTTTTCTTTGGCTTGGGCGTGGTGATGCCCATTCTCGCGTCCTCGGCAGCCAGCTGTTCGCCGACGATTCGCTCGGTGTCACGAACACTTAGCCCTTCCGTTTGGATTCGTCGCGAAAACGCGATTTGCTCCGATTCTTCGCCGAGTGGCAGAATTGCCCTGGCGTGGCCGTTAGTGATCTTACCGCTCGACAGATCCGTCTGGACTGCCTGAGGTAGCTCGAGCAAACGCAGCAAGTTTGCGATTGTCGAGCGATCGATTTTGAGTCGTTTGGCCAGCTCTTCTTGCGTGGATTGATGCTCGTCCAGGTAACGACGAAACGACAACGCTTTTTCGATGGGATTCAGGTCTTTTCGCTGCAAATTCTCGACTATCGCCAACTCAGCGACCAAGCGGTCATCCGCTGTGCGAACCCGAGCCGGCACTTGCGTCCAGCCGGCTCGAATGGCCGCTCGAAGACGTCGTTCCCCCGAGATCAATTGCCAACGCGTACCAACCCGGCGAACCAGCACCGGTTGCAGCATATCGTGCTCTTTGAGACTTTCGGCGAGTGAGACGATTTCTGGCTCACTGAATTCTCGTCTTGGCTGGAACGGGTTGTCGTCGATGTCATGAACACCGAGCATCAACAGTTCGTTCTCTACCGGAGCGTCATACTTCGAAGGCGATTCGAACTTCCGCTCGGTCGAAACAGATTCGGGTATCGACGGCGCGGTAGCGACCGGGGTGGTCGGCGTAATCTCGTGAACGCCATCACGAGTCTCGCCCAGCAACGCAGCTAATCCTCGACCCAACCTTCGCTCTTTTGCCACGACGCTTCCTCCAAGTGGACTTTCATGTCCGCGCATGCGAACCGGTATTCCCTACCTGGTGAGCATCGTACATCGAGCATGAGGTTTGGCTGAATAGCAATCGACGTAATTGCTAGCAAATCTTTTGGGTGGCATTCCGCGTGACTTCGTAAGGATCTGAATTTCGGCCTATAATGGCGTATCTTCCATCAAGCTGATTTATCATGTCTACCGCACCGAAATCCATCATCACGCCCGACGAGTATCTGCGGCTGGAGCGGAAATCAGAAGTCCGCAGCCAATATTTCCGCGGCGAGATGTTCGCGATCACAGGGGCAAGTCGAGCTCACAATGTGATCTGCGCGAATGTTCTAAGCAGCGTTCATCGCCAGTTCGACGATCGACCAACCGAGGTCTACCAGAGCGACATGCGAGTGAAGGTTCGAGCCTCGGGACTTTACACCTATCCAGACGTAGTCGCGACTTGCGATTCGCCTCAGTTTGAGGACCAAGAAGTAGATACGCTTTTGAATCCACAAGCGATCGTTGAAGTGCTCTCGGAATCGACAGAGGCCTACGATCGCGGAGACAAGTTCGGCCACTATCGCAACATCGAATCGCTCAAAGATTTCATCTTGATCTCGCAAGACAAGGCTCGCGTCGAAAGATTCTCAAGACAAGACGACGGTCAGTGGTTGATGTGGTCAACGGAAGATCTGGATGACGTGCTTGCAATTCCAAGCATTGATTGCGAATTGAGTATCTCGGACATCTATTCGCGAATTGAATTCGAGGAAGCAGAACCAGAAACAGGCTAAGCATTCGAGTTCCACGTGGAACTCAGATTCGCCTTGGCCTTACTGTTTCATATGAAACATCACGCTGATGTTTTGCAGACATCATTCGCGCGCAGCGCGAAGAGAAAGTCAAAGACCTCGGTTCCACATGAAACAGGAAAACGTTTCGCGATCTGTTCGCGTTACGATCCGTCATGTGGATTCAGAACCAACCCGCTTAAAAGCTTTGGATAAAAGTACGTGCTCTTCGCCGGCATTCGTTCACCTTGCTCACTGATGGATTGAATGTGATCCAGTGTCGCAGGCATGACGAGAGCAGCGAGTTCGAAAGGCTCACCATTCTTGTCGTTGTCACCAGAGTCGATTGCTGTGACGACGTCGTCCACTAAGTGAACATACTTTGGAGTCGGCAGATCGGATTGATCGAGTAGTGACTCAACAATCAATTGATGCAAGATGCTCACGCCAAGCGACCGCCACTCTTCGCTATTGTCGGGAGCGATTTCTGACATCCTACCTCGGCCAGTGTTATTGATCTTTGCAACGACCCATCGCTCGTCGGCGTGGCAGTAAAGGCCAATCGTGCCTTGGTCATCTTCGATTTCTATCTGATCCCAAATCATCTCCGCCAAGTCACTGCCTTCGCCGGCAATCCGAACATCAAAGCACTCGCCAAGTTTCGCTTTCAATTCATCCGAGTTCATGGCGGGGATACCGCGGAATAACCGATGCGTTGGCAACACGATCATGCCGGGATCGTTGATTCCCACACACATCATCATGACCTGATTCGCACCATGTGCGGGGTCTAATTCGTCACCGCCCAGTTCGTCTCTGTAACTGCAGGCAGTCTCGTAGCGATGATGGCCATCGGCGATGTAGGTCTCTTTCGTCGACATGATTGACGCCACATCATTGATGACATGTATGTCGCTGATGGGCCAGATTCGATGAAGTGTGCCATCACGGTCTTTGGTTTCGATTGGGGCCACGCCGACGACTGCATTTTCGATGAGCTCTTGAGCTTCGTTCTTTGGGTCCGGATAGACACTGAAGATGGGACTCAGGTTGCCCTTGCAAGCCTGCAGTAGCTTCAACCGATCTTCCTTGACAGAGGCATGGGTTTCCTCGTGCGGGTAGACAGATCCGTCGCCGAGTCGTTCTAGCTTCACCAAGCAAATGAAGCCGCGCCGGGTGTAGCTGCTTCCGGCGAACTCGAATACTTGATGATAGGCATAGATCGCTGGATCCGGCTCGCGTTGCAGCACGCCTTCTTGTTGCCAGTTCTTGAAAAAGCGAGCAGCGCGACGGTACTTCGCGTCTTCGTCGTCGCCTATTTCGTCCCGGTTGAGGACAAGGCGAACAACGTTGGCTGGATGCTGTTTATAGAGTGCTGTCTGGAGTTCGGCATCGATAACGTCGGACGGCGGAGCGACCACGCCTTCGAGCGCGCCTACGTGGCCAAGGTCGTAGCGGAGTCCGCGAAATGCTGCGATGTGAGGCATGGAGGTGAGCTGCTTTGCGGATTGAGGATTGACTGCTCTACGTGGTGCTATCCGAGGTCGTGAACGAACAATCCGCTTCTTAGTTTGGGCTCGAACCAGGTGCTCTTTGGAGGCATGACCTCGCCAGCGTCGGAGACTGCCATCAGTTGTTCGATCGACGTTGGAAACATCGAAAACGCACACGCCCATTCACCCGAGTTCACAAGCTTTTCGAGTTCCGCCGTACCGCGAATTCCGCCAACAAAATCGATTCGTGAGTCGGTGCGAACGTCGGTAATACCAAGAAGCGGTGTGAGTACAAGGTTCTCGAGCAATGCGACGTCGAGCGAGTTGATGGGATCCGAGGCATCGATCTTGTCTGGCGATACCGTGACATTGTACCACTGACCGTCGACGTACAGGCAGAAAGCTCCAGCCGATGCAGGTACCGGATCGGTTGTGGGTGTGACTACGCAGTGCTCACCAAGTGACTCGACGAACTCGGCGGCCGACTTGCCGTGTAGATCTTTGACGACTCGGTTGTACGCCAAGATTTTCAACTCGTTCGCGGGGAATAGAACGGTCAGGAACCAATTGTATTCTTCGTCGCCCGTGTGGCTGGGATTGTCGCCTTTGCGTTTGCCGGCGGCCCGCCAAGCACTCGCTGCACGATGGTGCCCATCAGCGACATAAAAGGCTGGGACTTCGCTTATGGCCGCGACCAAATCAGCGGGCTCTTCGACTTGCCAAACCGTATGTTGAACTCCGTCGGGTGCGGTGAAGTCATAGAGCGGCACGGACGTCACCGTCTGATCGACGATCGAGTTTACCGTGTCGACATCCCGGTAGGTCAAGAAAACAGGGCCGGCGTGCGCGTTGAGCGTCAGGACGTGGCGAGTGCGATCGTCTTCTTTTGCAGGTCGCGTTTTCTCGTGTTTGAGAATCCGATTGTTTTCGTAGTCGTCGACGTGGCTGCAGCAAACTAGCCCGACCTGAGGTTGACCGTCCATGATTTGGCGATAGAGAAAGACGCTTTCTTTTTCGTCCTGAACCAGCGCGCCATCGGCGATCAGTTTCTTGAGGTTCGAGGCGGCTGTCGCGTAGACTTCGTCGGCGTAGGGATTAGTGTCTGCCGGAAGATCGATGTCGGGACGGACGACATGCAGGAAGCTGTTAGCGTTGCCTTCGGCGAGCGCGGCGGCCTCGGCGCGATTGACGACATCGTACGGTACCGACGCGACTGTTTCGGCAAGTTCCGCGGGCGGACGAATGGCTTTGAACGCTTTGATTTTGGGCATAGATGCGGTTGATTTCTAGAACGACGGTAGGTGAGGCCAGTGCATTACCTACGAAAAAAGGACTCCGTGGTTATCACGGAGCCCTTTTGTTCTGTCAACCTAGCGACGACTTTCCGTCGCTATGCGTTGTTAATAACGGTAGTGGTCAGGCTTGTATGGGCCTTCGATTGGCACGTGCATGTAAGCCGCTTGTTCTGGCGTGAGAACGGTGAGCTCGACACCGAGCTTGTCGAGGTGCAATCGTGCGACTTCTTCGTCGAGACGCTTTGGCATCAAGTGGATGTCGACTGAGTAATCGCCTGGGTTCTGCCACAGCTCCAGTTGAGCCAAAACTTGGTTCGTAAACGATGTGCTCATCACGAAGCTTGGGTGGCCAGTCGCACAGCCCAAGTTCACCAAACGACCTTTGGCGAGAACGATGACCGAACGTCCCGTGTCCTTGAACGTGTATCGCTCGACACAGCCGATTTCGGCTGGCTTGATCTCGTCTTTGGTAGCTCGACCAGCAGCAACTTCTTCTTCCATCCACGCGATATCGATTTCGGTATCGAAGTGGCCGATGTTGCAGCAGATTGCGTCTTCTGGCATTTCAACGAGGTGCTTGCCAAGGATGATGTCCTTGTTGCCCGTTGTCGTAACGAACAAGTTACCTTCTTTACAAGCGTTCTCCATCGTCGTGACTTCGAAGCCTTCCATCGCAGCTTGCAGTGCGTTGATCGGATCGATTTCAGTAACGATCACGCGGCAGCCATAACGCTGAAGCGAATGTGCACAACCTTTGCCGACGTCGCCGTAACCAGCGACAACAGCAACTTTACCAGCGAGCATCACGTCGGTCGCACGCTTGACGCCGTCAGCCAAAGACTCGCGACAGCCGTAGAGGTTGTCGAACTTGCTCTTCGTCGCGGAGTCGTTCACGTTGATCGCGGGAACTTTCAGTTCGCCAGCTTCGACCAACTGTTGCAGACGATGGATGCCAGCGGTGGTTTCTTCGCTGATGCCTTTGATCTCGCTGAGAAGCTCAGGGAATCGCTTGTGGACCATGTCCGTCAAGTCGCCACCGTCGTCAAGGATCATGTTGATCGGCTTGCCCGATGGGAATGTCAGCGTTTGCTCGATGCACCAATCGAACTCTTCGTCCGTTTCGCCTTTCCAAGCGTATACGGGAATTCCGGCGGCCGCGATTGCAGCAGCAGCGTGATCTTGTGTGCTGAAGATATTGCAGCTCGACCAGGTGACTTCTGCGCCAAGTTCAACGAGCGTCTCGATCAAGACAGCGGTCTGGATCGTCATGTGCAAGCAACCCGCGATACGAGCACCAGCAAGTGGCTTGTCTTTGCCGTACTTCTCACGGAGAGCCATGAGGCCTGGCATTTCGGTTTCAGCCAGATTGATTTCTTTGCGGCCAAACTCGGCCAAGGAGATGTCTGCGACCTTGTAAGGAAGCGTTTCAACAGATGCCATATTAGGAATTTCCTATGTGCGTGTGGGCGAAAATCATCATGCGACACGCGGAGCCCATCCCCATCCGCCGAATCGCGTACTCAGGCCTAAGACCGCAATTCGCATGCCCGACCAACGCATAACTATAGGCGTAATGACAAAAGAATCTAGCAACCGACCAGTGCGTTAGGCAGAAAACGCAGAATTAGCCGCCGCAACAAATTGCTTGGAGAGTTCGCTATCTTTTACACCCGGCGCAGACTCCACTCCGCTGGCGGTGTCGACACCATGCGGACGAGCGAGTTCGATCGCCTTCCCGACGTTGGTTGGTGTGAGTCCACCAGCAAGAATCAACGGAAGATCGCCAATGAATTCCCCTGCGTTTGCTAGATCTGGCCAATGCAGCGTTTTGCCAGTCCCGCCAAACTCATTCGGATCGTAGGCGTCGACCAAAACGGCAACTGGTGGCTGATCACATTGATAAAGGTAGTCTCGCACGGGTTCGAGTCCGTCCTTACATCGAAACGCTCGGATGATTTTTAGATCACTGATTTCGTCAAGAAACTCCGGCGGTTCGTCACCGTGTAGCTGAACAAAGTCGAGCTGCAATGCTTCGGCCGTTTCGCGAATGAATGAACTGCTAGCGTTTACGAAAACACCGACACGTTTCACGGTTCTCGGCAGATTCTTAACGATCGATTTGGCAACCTCGCGTGAAATGTACCGCTTCGATTTTTCGTAGAAGTTTAAACCTAGCGCATCGCAACCCACTGCCGCAACGGACAGTGCATCTTCGGGGGTTGTAGCACCACAGATCTTGGTTTTAAACATGCCGCCATTCTCTAGTTTGCAACAATCACTTCAAGTGAATCTTCAGATGGCCACATTTGGAAAAGCAGAACGATTGGCGTCAGTACGGCGACAAGTGGGTAACCGATAACTGCGGAAGTCCAATCATAGATTACGTGCCAGCGTCTGCGTCAGAGACATGTCATTATAGCCGATTAATTATCGGAGAACGGATTCGCATCCACTCTGTCGGTGTCCTCGCGAGACTCTTTTGGACGAAGGAAGAAGTCGCTGAATTCCTGCGTCGTCTCGGCGGTACCTTCCATATCGTACTCGTCCGAGATCAAACCTCCAACGAATGCCTGCATCGTTTTATTGCCGTCCGGATTTGCGTAATGCGTACCGACTTCACTGGCAAAGTTCAGCAGGTCGTAGATTCTGCACTTCGCCGGAAGAATACGTTGGCGTTTTGTGCTGATCGCGTCCAAATTCGCGAGACCATAGATCATGTGCAAGTTGCCCGTCATACGGCGGAAGTCTTCGAGGATCTTAATCGGTCGGCGGCCGTCTTTGAGACTGACTCGACTGATTGCTTGGTACAGCGACAGGCACTCACGAAGAGACGCCCATGACGTTTGGGCACTTTCGAATCGCTGACGTAAGGCGGCGTAGCCTTCGCCGTTGTCGTAGCTTTCAAGCGCTCGCACAATGCAATGTTTGATGTCTTTGCCAAGACTTATGTCGCTACGAAATGCCTTCGAATAGCCGACCATGCCGTTGGTGCAGACGAGACGCAAGAACGAAAGGTGGATACGAGGGTGACCGAAGCCGTCCACTGGTGTTTCCATAAGGAAACGATGTTCAAAGTCATCGCCGCCGATCTTGAAACGACTCGCGCCAGAACGTGGCATGTGCGTGCTGATAATAACGCCGTTCGAATACTCAATGTCTGTGCCTTCGTATGCGTCAACAAGTTCATTGATCTCGTCAAACTGGATCATAGGTCGACCGGGCGTGGTCGCTGCAAGCAGTTTGGGCACGGTGCCGGGTCGACGTTCCACACAAAACCGAATGCGGTGGTTGTCAGCTCGTTGCGAGATGCGCTGGAATACTTCACTGGGCTCGAAGTACCGGAAAACGTTTTCTGAGATGCGAAACCGCTGAAAAAACGAACGCCAGAATCGCTTTGTCGGCTTAAGATCCTCGCCAGCGTAGTTCAGCGCGCTGAATCTTACGTTACCATTGTGATCTCGATCGTAGCGAATCTTGAAATCACGCACGTCACAGAGTTTTTGTTCGAACTGTAAGTCTTGCATTGTTTTCCTACTTCATGCTTTCCAACTCAGGATATTTGTCGAGCACCGTTTTAAAGTCCATCCGATGACGGCGCATCCCACGGCATCGAACGACGTCTGTGTTTCGCCACGAATGCTGGCAGCTCAACCTCGGTTTTACTGACTAGCATCCGAGCTTGGTTGCTGATTTCTACGAGCCGCTCGTTAATTTTCAAACTACGCCATTCATTGTTCAGCCAAGCAAATTGCTCGGCAGGCAAAGCAGTCTTTAGAAAAGGATGTTTCGTGTGGGTGCATTGCACGATCTGCTTCATCGCTATCGCTGGACACTTTCGCAGCACGCGACCGGCCATCTGAATGGTGCAACCTTTGACCGAAGGTCGACAGAATACAGTTCGCAATGTCGGGCAGTCGAAGCCCTCGGTGAGAATGTTCATATTGATCAAAACGTCGAGGTTCCCTTGCTCGAAATCGTCCAACTGTCGGTCACGATCGGTAGAAGCAGTGACGACTTCCGCACGGACGCCAGCTTGGCGAAGCAGTTCGCAGCAGCGGAAACAATCAGGTGACTTATGGAAGAAAACTAGCGTTTTTCCCCATCGATCGAGTCCCCCCGAGATAAACATTGCAACGGATTCTGGCGTGTACTCGGGAATCGTGAAGTGCCGAAAAGGGCTGAGGTAACCGTCTTGGATCAGGCGATGGATGCCTGCATCTTTGATGATTTGGTCGAAGCAGAGTTTGATTCGGTCCGTTCGAAATGGCGTGGCGGTAAGGCCAAGAATCCTCTTCGGCTTCAGCTTGCAGTGCAAATTCGCCATGCTCGCCGCCGCATCGTGTTGCGCCTCGTCCACGATCAACATGTCAACTTGCGGTGGTTCCTTGTCGAACATCGAGATCATCTGCAGATCGACATCGAGGCCCCGCTCTTGGTTCTCCTCCGCCGTTTGCTTCAGCAGGTTTCGCCGCATCGCAACCCAACCGATCGAAAGTCCCTCAGTCTCCTGCAAATACTTGGCAATCAGCAGCCCCATCACGGTTTTCCCGCTGCCTGTGGGGCTCTCGATCATCACCGAGTTCGCCAGAGGATCCGTTTCGCCGCGTCGATTGACGAATTGGCCACGATACATCCGAACCGCCTTGGTGACGATCCGCTCTTGGTAATCCCGCGGCTCGAGATCAAGACCATCCAGAAGTCCAGGAAATATCGACGCCGATGCACAGTCTTTCGCGTTCAATTCCAATTCCTTCTTCCGAGTTCGATCCTGAAAGAAAGGATCGTCGATGCACGTGACACGTGAGGTCAGAGCTCGGATTGTTGCCAATAGCGGGCAAAAGGAAAGCAGAAATCAATTCGAAAAGAGAAAAACTGCCGGCTGAGACGGAAAAAGAGATGCCGCGCACAAATCCACGTGTGCGGCAGAGACCAGCGTTGGCATAGCAGTGACTTTGTGGACGAAGTTATTGAGCCAACGAGAGATCCAAGAACCCAACCGCTGAGCCAAACGTAATGATTGGGTTGAAGCCCTGGGTGAAGACCAAGTTGATTGCGTCGTCAATGCGCTGAATCGGACTTTTGGGTACGAGGATGATATCCGAGTCTCGTAAAAAGATTTCGTCCGCAGGTGTTGGATGGTTACCCATTAGCGCACCCTGCAAGTTGATTTTCGTGGCCACAAGTCGCCAATCGTCGGCACGACGGAACACCACGATTTGACGCAGGTTTCCGCCGATTTGCCAACTGCCCGCAAGCGAGATCGCACCCATCACGGTGGTTGGTCGTTCTAAGGTGAATCGCCCTGGTGTGTTGACCTCGCCCAGTACGTAGATGAACGATGGAGCTCGCTCGGTCAGAATTGTGGATACTTCGATACCACGAAAACCCGCTTGGGAATACCGTTGATCGATTTCGAATTTCGCTTCGTCCAAAGTTAATCCCTGGACACAAACAGACCCGATCGCGGGCGGCTGGATGGTACCGTCAGGACTAACACGAAGGTTGATCGATTGACCACCTTGTCCCGCACGAGCGTCCACAACAGCGCGGAGGTCTTCTAAGCGCGTGTTGACACGTACTGGCGTTACCGTCCACTCAGGAAACTTGTACCACTTCTTCGATCGTTTCTGAATTTCGTCGCGAAGCTGCGTTACTGATCGACCGGCCGCACGGACTTGTCCAATGTAGGGAATCGTTACCGTTCCGTCCGGCAATATGACGGTCGTTCGATCAAAGTCACTCGAACTCGTTTGGCTATCGTCGTCGCCCTCGTCGACCAAGTTCTCACCCTCGATCCGCACCTCATCACCAACGTTGAATTCGTATTCCGTCGGATTCAATTCCCGTGTCAGGCGATAGACCAACGTGACCTGATCATCAACTCGCATACGATAGCGATCGACATGATGCAGCCGGGGCGGTCCTACGTATTCACCTTGGCCATATTGATTGAAATCAACAAGCGTTCGCTTTTGCTTCCATGACCCGTTGCCACAGCAGCAAAGACTTCCTTCATCGACGCCGCAACGCGGACAACTTGCCGCCCGATTTCCCGCCGACAGTACCGGTCCGCAACCGATCGGATTCTGGAAAGGACGAGCACTCGCAACCGCATAGTTCGGCATGATCTGCTGTTGGATGGGCGCAGAATACGAGTATGACGACGTATCGGGCATAGGCGCCGGCGGCGCATTGGTTGGCTGCGGTAACGTCTCCACGCTCGAATTGTGTGCGTGCGACATCGATTTCTCTGCTGCTTGCGACGACGGCACGGATTGATTCGCCGCCATGAAGAATGGCGCCTGCGCTTGTGCGTTAGCAGCAAGGAACACTGACAACGTAGCAGTCGCCAAAACAAGGCGAAACACGCGAAGCAAGGAAAGATACTGGATCATGGGTCGACTCCGTGCGGCAGGTTATTTGGCGTTGCGAAAACCGAACGGAAACGAAGGACGTCGTGAGAACCGTCGATTCGTCCTTTCGGAAGGTTGCGGAGCAGGGCGTGACGCAGTGCGTGCGACAGGCTCGTTCGGATTCCCTCGCAGTTGCATTACGTTCGAATTCCCGTTCTGAGCGAGGCGATTGAAATCTTCTGGGTTCACCCATTCGATGCGAGGCTTCGCAACCGCATACGGAACTCCGGTAGCTGCGTTGGCGGAATGCGTGGCTTCTATTTCTGCCCAGCGAGCTTCCTCGATTTTCCCAAGTCGGTGATAAAGGTTGGCCAAGTTTTGCCACGCGGTTGGTTGCGGCGAAAGCGCTACGCAGTGACGAAGCGCTGCAATCGCGTTTTGGTAGTTACCATGTCGCGCGAATAGAACACCCAACTCATTTGCTGCCGCAAAGTTGCCATCGTGAACGACCAATGCACTTTGGTACAGCGAAATGGCGCGGTACGTGCGAACTTGAATGGTACTCGTCGTAGTTGTCGCGGTATCCCATTCGAGACGACCAAGACCATACAGGGCTCTTGATGCGATCTCTTCCCGCCCAAACGCTTTGGTGAACTCTTGCTCGGCAAACGCTAGATACTCTTGAACGCATTGGCCCGACGTCATCGCCGCGACATTGGCGTCGTGGAGAATCTCCGTGTTGTGACCGCTAACGACGCTCGAGATATTTACATCTTCGTCAGGTCGAGTCGACTTGGGGAAGAAATCACCCGCTTCGTTGTACGCACTTAACGCCTTTCGCAAAGCGGCCGTATGCGCGTGCGTGCCGTTTTGCTCGTCCAGCGATCGTGAAACACTACGCATCGATTCGATAAATCGTGCTCGAGCCGAGTAAGGCGCACCGCGTTGAATCAACTCAAACCCTAGCTCGACGGCTTTCATTGCCTGACGTTTGTTTTCGCCAGACGCCACCTCAATTTTGCCATTGTCCGCTTCGCCAACAGACAAATCTACGTCGACAGACCGAAGATCGACGGGTGCCCATGGACGTTTGCGTTCGACTTTCGCAGTTGAATCTGCCGAATCTGCCAAACCGTCATCGATCGGTGCTACCAAATCATACGGTCCTGAGCCAGCAGGCGTTGGACTTGGCGCCGCAAGCGTAGGTTCCGGAGCGTCGAGAACGATACTCTCGGACCTGGCTGGCTCAGGCTCTAAAGTCAGCAATGAATCGGGATCGGGAATAGAACCATCTAACAATGGATCCAGCTCAACTTCCATTGGTTCTGGCTCGAACGGAACGTCCTCAACAGATCCCATCGCGGAATCGGTCGACGCGAAGTTTTGATCATCCGCTAATCGATTTGGCGATTCCACTGACCAATCGTTGTTCACCTCAGGAGAAGTGATCGATTTCTGATCAATTGTAGGCAATTCGATCTGCTTCTCGAGCGGAGCCAGTTCTTCAGAAGCTATAACCGGGGGCACGATTGCGAATTCTTCGCCCTGATCCATTGAAGGCTCAAGCGAATTCGCCGGCTCGAGAATGTCGATCGATGACTCCGCTGATTCCAAACTTGTAAATTCAAGTTCCGGAAAACCCAACTCCGTCTCAACAGCAGGAAGACGATGTATCGCGCCTGGCCAAACGGGCCGAACGTTTGCGTTCGGCGGCACGGTTACGGCATGATCACTACTTAACGTGCGCCCATCATTCAAGGCATTCGGCAGACTTTTGGCCGCCGAATAGAACGGCTGGCTATCGTTCGTGGTCGATAGCTTTTTGACCGGTTTGGTTTTCCCAGACATCGCAATGAGAATTACGACGACAACGCTGATTGCAGGTAGGGCGAAAGGCAGTACCGTCTTATCACGGGGCTTCATCAGCTATCCATCCTTGTCCAAAGCCCTAATCTCGCACATCCTTGGCAAGACTGAATTGGGGCGAAAGCATCCGTACTTAACAGACCAATTCTTGGGTTCACTAGGTACGGAAATCGACCGCAAGCTCATCTGTCATTGATAGAATTCGATGCACTGATGCCAAACACCGGGAAGCCAAAGTCACACTCGCTAAATCCGCAACCAACGGAAACGTCCAATACTCGAATCACGACCAGAGAATTAAATCGTTTTGATCCACACTTTCGGAGGAACCCGACCGGGTCGCTAATCCGTGTTAGCTATCGAACGCTAACCTTGCTACAAAAGTTCCTCGTGAACCCCAGCTTTCGAATATGCTCGAAAGAGGTAGGTCACTGTAAACCAATTGCTCGACACTTCTCGTAAAACCAGTGAAATTGTAATAATCGGCCTACAGCGCGTGGCAAATCAACAGCCGTTCGGCCAATCGCTATGTGTCCACGCCAGTAAGAACTTTCAAAAGTAGAGGCATCTCATGGGATTTTTCCGAAAACGTCGCAGAAAAATGATCTTCGAATCGCTGAAAGATCGAATTGCACTCTCCGTGAATCCCATCGCGAACCTCGATGCTGCAGAACTGGATTGCGAAGGAAGCGGTGAAGGAGAAGTCGCAACTGTTATCCAAGACGGTACGCTTCTTTCCATCATCGGTAGCGACAACGACGACTCAATCAGTCTGCAGCTTGGAGCGACGACATACGAAGTGATTGTGAATGGCGAAACGTCAGAATTCAGCGTCGATGCCATCGACCAAATCATGATCGAAGGCGACAACGGGTTTGACTCGCTATCGATTTCCGCGTCCGATTTGGACAATCGCGTCGACTTGAACGACGGCACATTTACGGTTTCCAACAGCGCGTTGATCGTGAGCGTAATCGAGGTGCAAGATATCGTGACGACGGCCGGGACTGGTACAAACCGGGCGTTCCTTTTTGACACGACAGGCGACGACGTACTAACGCTTCGACCCGACGAAGCCACACTGGTCGATGGCGAGGGCAATAACTACAGAGTCGAAGGGTTCGACCGAGTAATCGCGATTTCAGAAAACGGAGGCAGCGATCAAGCGAATTTCCACGACACGGCAAACGATGACATCTTTGTTGCAAGAGAATCGTTTAGTTATCTCGTTGGCGATGGCTTCTGGAACTACGCCCGAGGTTTTGACAGTGTCGAAGCGTTCAGCGAGCAGGGCGGCTTCGATCAAGCATGGCTCTTCGATTCGGCCGGCGATGACACACTTACCGCCGCCGATGGAGACGTAACACTCACTCACGCCGACGGAACAACTTTCGCATCACACGGTTTCTCACTCTCGCGTGGCATGGCTTCCGATGGCAATGACACAGCAACGTTTACTGGGCAAGAAGGCGTTGCTGAGCAGTTCGTTTGGTCACCCGAGACCTCACAACTTTCAACGTCCGGCAGCAACTCGATAACTTACATCGCTGAAGGATTCGACTCGATGAGTGTCACAGTCAGCGACGAAGCGGACCGAGCTGACCTTCGAGGTAGCGAATCAGACGACACTGTTATCTTGCTTCCCGAAGCGGCCCAGTTAACGACACCTGACGCAGAGATTCTGGCAATCGGCTTCGGCTCGGTCGTCGCTCGCGGAAATGGTGGCGACGGTGACTTTGCTCATATCGAAGACTCCCGATTCAACGATGAAATCATAACTAAGGAGCGCTACGCATACGTCCAAGGTTCTGACTTCCTCAGCTTGGCAACCGACTTCGAAGTGATCGACATTGCTTCGATTAACGGCGGACATGACCGAGCTGTTTCCTATGACTACGCTGACGACATTGACTTTTTAGTTTGGGATGGACCGCAATATTGGATCTTCGGACAGAATCGCAATGAACGAATCTTCACCCCAGCAGAAGCGCGTGGGTTTGGCATCGATGCAGCTGGCTGGGAAATTCTGCGCGAAAACGAGATTCCGTTCCGCCTGTCCGGATCACATAGCCAACTTAAGGATCTCTCAGCGCAACAGCTTGCAGAAATTGCAACTCGCAATGAAACGCCTGTTGGCAACTACGATTTGGTCGATGGGCAAATCCTGGAAGTAACCGAATCCGACGTTTGATGCACGAACAGCGGCACGTGTAAGCCAAAACCGAGGTTGCGACGCCTTGGTAAAGAGGTATGTTTGATTCGTCCTTCGAATTTGAACATCCTGGCTGTCAAAATGCCCGACTCAAGCGATTCGCCAACCAGCAACCCGCCGGACAACCACCTGCCCTTCGTTTCGGTGGTGCTTCCTGTGCGAAACGAAGCTGAATTCATCGTCGAGAATCTCGAAAAGCTGCTTCAGCAGGACTACCCAGGTGATCGATTCGAGATCATCGTTGCCGATGGGCAGTCCGACGATGGCACAAAAGAACTAGTCGAACAAGTCGGCAAGAAAGACAGCCGCGTCCGAGTGGTCGATAACCCAAAGCGCATTACGCCCACCGCGATGAATATCCTGATAACGGAATCCGTCGGCGACATAATTATCCGGCTAGACGGCCATACGTTTGTTGCGAACGACTTCATCCGGCAAAGTGTCGACGCACTACTTAACAACGGTGACGACGTATGGGCATCTGGCGGGCCAATTGATCACGTTGCAAAGTCGACGATGGGCAAAGCGATTGCTGCTGCCATGAGTCATCCGTTGGGTGTCGGCAATGCACATCATCGCCGTGCCGATTTCACCGGGTTTGGAGAAGGAACCGCCTTCCCGGCAATGTACTCGTGGGTCTTCGATAAGATTGGACTGTACGACGAGACGTTGGTTCGCAACCAAGACGATGAGCTTTACTTTCGACTTCGGCAAGCGGGCGGAAAGTTTTTTATTACGCCGAAGATTTCGCACGTCTACTTTGTGCGTGAACGGCTCGCTCAGGTGTATCGGCAATATTACCAGTACAGCTTTTGGAGGATTCCAGTGATGCTCAAGCATCGACAACCGACAACGATTCGCCAAATAATCCCATCGCTGTTTTACGTCGCGATGCTTATCGCTGCCGTTGTTGGTTTTTTATGCTCGTCTTGGATCGTTGGAATTGGCCTTCCAATTGTGTATCTACTCGCACTTTTCGCGGCCGGCATCGCCAAGATCCGCGAGGTAGGATTTGGCGTCGCAATTCGTATCCCGCTGGCGATATTGACCTTGCATGCGGGCTACGCTCTTGGAATGTTACATGGTTGGTTTTGTTGGCTGTTGGGAAGAGATGCGTGGATCCCGCAGAATAGTAGAGTGGCCCAACTGTCTCGATAGTCTTTGTGGCGGGCATGTACTCGCAGATTCCGTCACAGTTTTTACGGTCGAGCGATTCGCTTCGATCAGCGTGTGAATGAATGGCTTTGAGAATCCTAACCATCAGCCATATGCATCCATCTGCGTCCTTGCCGCGACATGGCATTTTCATGCAGCGGCAAGCGTCCTTCCTAAAAACGTTAAACATTGAGTGTACGTTTTTGGTGCCACGACCATGGGCACCGTGGCCCCTGACGTTGTTGTCACGCTGGAAAAAATACGGACGGTTGTTGGAAACTGACTTCGAAGTAGAAGAAGTTTTTATGTCGCGTCCACCAGGAGCATGGTTCTTGCAGTACGAAAGTCGTGCGATGAGTCGCGCCATGACTCGCAAGGCAAATGAACTACATCGAATCAATAAGTTCGATGCAATTTGGGCTGCGCCAGTGCTACCGGACGCGGTTGCTGCGACTGCTATTAAAAAGACACTGGACTTACCGTTGATCGCACTCGCGATTGGCAGTGATGTTATGGTTCGATCGAAAGATCCAAGTCTGAAAAAGCAGATCCAACACGCCATCGCCGAAGCAGATTTGTGTCTTGGGGTGAGCAATGCGATCTGCGACAAACTAAGCGAACTTGGGGCAACCGATCCTTTTTGCGTCTATCTCGGTCGTGACAATAGCATGTTCCATCCTACCGATAAGGTCGCACTTCGAAACGAGCTCAAACTTCCCAACAATGCGATCGTTGCGGTTTACGTTGGGCTTGTTGTCAAAACGAAAGGCATTGCGGAGTTAGCTACCGCCACGACCGAACTCTTAGAGCGTAGCGAGCGGTTCCATCTCGTATGCGTAGGAAGTGGACCGGCCCAAGATCTTCTAGAGCAAATTGGCAACGAACGGATTCACATGGTCGGTGAACAGCCTCCAGAAAATGTACCAAAATACCTGCAAGCAGCCGATTTTTTTGTGTTTCCGTCACACAGTGAGGGTATGCCTCAATCTGTCCTCGAAGCAATGCACTGTGCATTACCTATCGTCGCAACTGATGTTGGGGGAACCCCAGAGGCTGTAACTCATCGAGACAACGGACTCTTGGTACCACCTCATAGTCCGGAGCAGTTGCTAGATGCGATGCAAACGATGATTAGCGACGAGATGTTTCGCAAGCAAGCGGGCGATAGAAGCGTGGCCATCGTTGGCGAAAAATTTGACAGTCGTAGCAACGCTGAAAAGTTGGCACAGAGAATCTATCGGGTCGTCAACGAGGTAGGAAGACGATGACAAAAGCACGAGTTTGCCATATCTCAACCGTACACCCGATTTGGGACACGCGCGTTTTCGTTCGTGAGTGTGGTTCGCTCGCAGAAGCAGGGTATGACGTGCATATCGTCATCGGTCATCCCGAGTCGGGAATGCGTGATGGAGTACACGTCCACCCCATTCCTACATTCAAATCCCGATATGCCCGGATGTTAGTCGCCCCGTGGTACGCACTAAACGCTGCGTTAAAAACCAGGGCTGACTTATATCACTATCACGACCCAGAACTCATTTGGATGGCTTTTATTCTCCGATGGTTTTCTCAAAAGCCTGTCGTCTTTGACATCCACGAATCCATTTTTAGCCAGGTGCAATCCAAACCCTATTTGCCTGCGTGGTTGGGATGGCTGCTTGGCTGTATTTATCGAATCATCGAAACGATCCTTACGTTTGGCCAGGAGAAGATAGTTGCAAATGCCAACAGTGTAAAAGACTATTCTCGCCCGGTTTTGGTCCAGAATTTCCCTAAGCATTATCAATTCGCACCGACCATGAGGTTCGAACCCGACGCCAAGCCTCTGCTAGTTTACGTCGGCGGCGTAACAGAGATTCGTGGGGCATTCATCTATCTCGAGTTGGCACGAAGACTCGTCGAAAGCGGACGACAATTCAACATGGAAATCATCGGTGGACTTGACTCTGATGAATTCAAGAATCATTTGGACGAGATCAATCGACGTAATGATACGGAATCATTCGTTGCGATTACCGGCCCGCAAGATTGGGACGTAGCGATGCGCACAGTCTCAGAAGCTACGATTGGCCTTTGCTTGCTGCATCCTGTCCCCAACTACAAGACGTGCCTCTCCACCAAAATCATCGAATACATGATGCTTGGTACACCAATTCTCGCTTCGGATTTCGATTGCTGGCGACCGTTTGTAACGAGCGAGCAAACTGGATGCATGGTTGATCCAATGGATGACGATGACGTATTTAACACATGTGTTCGAATGCTAGACAACGTCGAATCATTGAAAGAAATGAGTCGGCGTGGCCCAATCGCCGTCAAGGAACGTTATACGTGGGACCAAGAATTCGCCAAGCTCAAAGATTGTTACGCACGTCTACTCGGTGAGTAACATTAGCGAGCAACACTAAACGCAGTCAGCTTTTCACTAATCACGAAATTTGTGATGACAGGCGTCGCAGGTTTCGACGACCCGATCGTTGCCGGCTTGGGCCTTTTTCTGGTCCTTCGCCATTAACGCTTTGTAGACATCCGTGCATGCGTCCCGCATATCTGCACAGATCTTCTTCCATTCCTTTTCATCGTCTTCGTCGCCACAGTAGTCCGTGTTCATCATCGACACGTGCGCAATAGCTGCGAGTGTGACGACTTTTTGTGCGGTTTTTTTGGCGGTACGCTCAAATCGTCGCTCGTCATCGACGCCTCGTCGAACGCTTTTGTTCACGATCGGAACTTGCTTCATCAAGGCGGCGATGTCGACGGACTCGTCCCAACTGAGTTCTC
Source organism: uncultured Pirellulaceae bacterium (assembly GCA_964397295.1). GTDB lineage: Bacteria > Planctomycetota > Planctomycetia > Pirellulales > Pirellulaceae > CAYNJG01. Next base: position 13,954 of record CAYNJG010000059.1, on the reverse strand, counting down.
GTTCAGACGAATCTTTGGTCTCAAGTGTTTCTTCAAGCTTTTGATAGGACTTGGATGCGTCGTCGAAACTCTCTGCGTTGTCGGCAAGTTCGATTGCTGCATCAAACACCTCGCCGGCATTTGACTTCACATCGTTCTTTTCATCATGCATTCCCAGCGTCAGCGCGAGTACAGCAATCGTCTGGCCATTGAGTGCGATTCGATTGTGCTGGTCTTCGCCAAAATCTTCTTTGTCGGAAAGATCTTTTCCAATCGCTTTCATGAATGCTTTTAACTGTGCGATCGTGTCTTTCGTGGGTGCGAACGAAGAGACCTTTACCTCGTTGCCTTGGGCCCGAACCGTTCCTGGAAATCCCATCGTTGTTAGTGCGTAAAAAGACAAAGCCAACAATGTTCGTTTAAATCGCATCGTGAAATCCTCGGGTTCCTGGCAGCAACACATTCGTTGGCCCAATTGTACCGGTCGTTGACACTCGAGCAAATCGCCCGACAATCGTGAACGAGCGTGAATTCTCACCAATTGTTCACTTCTAGGACGACCGATGGCCAAAGCAACATACAAGGACGCAGGCGTCAATCTAGACGAATACGAGAAAGCCATGCAGCGTTTGCCGCATTGGATGCACCGCACGCATACGCCGCGAGTGAAGAAGCTTGACGGAGGTTTCGCAGGGTTATTCCAACTCGATTTTGCGTCGAAGCTGTTCGCAAGAAACTACGAAGACCCAATACTGGTCGCATGCACTGACGGTGTTGGAACAAAGCTAAAAGTCGCAACCGCAGCTGGGAGACACGACACTGTCGGCATCGATTTGGTGGCAATGTGTGTAAATGACGCCATCTGCTGTGGAGCGGAAGCGTTGTTCTTTTTGGACTACGTTGCGATGTCGGCGGATGATCCGGCTTTGCTAGAAGCCATTGTGTCCGGTATTAGCGAAGGTTGCTTACAATCTGAGTCGGCGTTGCTGGGTGGCGAAACCGCCATCATGCCAGATTTATATGCGCCAGGCGAGTATGACCTTGCGGGCTTCTCAGTTGGCGTTGTGGAAAAATCGAAAGCCATCGACGGATCCGATATCGCAGCGGGAGATGTTGTGCTTGGTATTGCGAGCAACGGGTTACACTCGAACGGCTATAGCTTGGTGCGCAAAATCGTTTTTGAGATTGGTGGACTTTCGTGCGAAGACACGGTCGATGAACTCGATGCGACGGTCGGCGAAGTGTTGTTGAAACCGACAACGATTTACGTATCGGCCGTTCAACGATTGCTAAAGCAATTTCCCGCAAGACAAACAACAAAGGGTATCGCCCACATTACCGGCGGCGGGTTGCTTGAAAACCTCACTCGGATTTTGCCCGACGGCTGTGGCGCACGCATCGCACGCGACTCGTGGGACGTGCCTGCCGTTTTTCCGTGGCTGCAAAAGATGGGTGACGTTGACGCAGACGAAATGGACCGCGTGTTCAATCGCGGTTTGGGCCTCGCGATCGTGGTTAGCGCGGAGTCGGCCGACGCCTTTCAGAAAGCAAGCCAAGAGCTTGGTCACCCGTGTTGGCGAATTGGCGAAATCGAAAGCGGCGACACGGCACAGTGGGCTTAGCCTGCTAACTTCGTTGATGACGATCTAGCTTCAATCTGGCTTTGCATGTTCAGCCGCTTTTGCCTCCGCCCAACTCGATGGTCTAACCGTTACAGGTGGACCGCAATCTCCGTCGAATCCCTGCGATAGACCAAGTTGGCCTAGAGACCTCACGCCTCGTTGATTCAACTAGAGCTAGGCTTCCACCGCCGGGCTATCAACAAACTGCGAGTTGACACGTCCGGCATGCGACGCTTATATCACCCCCCGTGTGAGGCAGGGTCAGCAGGGTTGCTGGCTCTGTCTTTTTTTATTTCGTCGTACGAAATCTCGGCTGGTCCAAACTAGGCCTCCGCTAAAAACCATCCTTTCGTACGGTTGACAATTCAATCTGGCTTCGTTAATCAACGTAAAAATGCAGTACTGTTGCCAACCCGTCGAGGCTGGTAAGAATCATCATTCAGGAAATAGAAGCGAACTCGGAGAGATCCATGTCAACCAATTTACTCATCCCCACTCTCGACGAGCACGAAGTACTGCAGCCTTGGCTTCTCCCGTCAGGGAATCTGCGGATGGAAGACGAAGCCGAAAAAGAAAAAGAAGACGACATTGAAGAGTTCGACGACAACGATTTCGATGACGACTTCGACGACGACTTCGAAGAGGAAGGCGATTTCGACGACGACCTGCCCGAAGAGCTAGACGAAGAGGAATTGAAGAACCTCTAATCGAGCTTGAAACAACCCAAAATTGGCAGGTTTTTTTGCACACAACCAACCGATCGGTCACATCGCTCGGGGCTGGGCGATTGTGGGCACCGATGGTACGATTTACGCTTTAATCCCACGATCACACCCGGCTGAGTAGCGGAAAAAAATGAGTCAGGCAATTGCTGGAGTAGCACCCGTCGAAAGCGCCGAAACGACAGTCATGACCGTTTGGCCATCCGTGGCTGGAATGAGGTTGCTCGGGATCCCCGTTGGGAAAATCATCGGTCGTTTGCTGAATATTAAGGCTGGTTTCTACGTTTTCACCGTCGGGAACCTGGTGGCGTTGATGGCGATTCCAGTTGGATTGCTGCTCTATTTCAAGCGAGTGGGACCATTTGTCGCGACACGATATCGTGTTACCAATCGACGAGTCATTGTCGAACGCGGGCTCACTGCAAAGGAAGAGAAGGGCATCGAGTTCGATCGTTTCGACAAAATCACCGTCGAAATTGATCCTGGTGACGAATGGTACAAGGCGGGAGATCTAGTCTTCAGCAACGGTGACGTCGAGAGATTTCGACTCGAGGGTGTCTCCCGGCCGGAGTCTTTCCGACAAGTGTGCTGGAAGTCTCGCCAAGCATACGTGGGCATCAAAGAAGCGCTGGGCCAATAGTCACACGCCAACGCTCAATCCATTCTCTCAATGTGATGACGCGGGTTTCGTCGTGCCGTTCGCTCACTGATTGTCGGAATCATCTTCTAGAGAAACCATTCCGCGAACGATAGTCATTGGCAAAGCGGATCAACATTGATCGCCAGGGCGCAACAAAAAAGCCATCAAACTTCACACCACGCAGCCATGCGTGCGAGGCGCAACATGGATTTCATCGTCGGCGCAACGATTTTTCCGATTAAATAACCTGAAGCGACTGGGTTCTCAATGCGGATAGGCGAATGTAGGATTCCCCGCTTCACGATGTAGCAAGAGAGTTACATTTTCACTCGCCGAGAATGATTGAGTTTCTAGGTAACCAACCACCGAATCTGGAGTTAGAAATGTTTCGTAAGTCCCTTTTGGCTTTGAGTGTTGCAGCTATTTTCGCATGCAACGTTGCCCCCGTATCCGGCGGATTGTTCTGCAAGAAAGATTGCTGCGATCCGTGCTGTGCTCCTGCGCCTGTTTGCGCTCCTGCACCTCCTGTTTGTGCTCCCGCACCTGTTTGCTGCCCTCCCCCAGCACCGAAAAAGATCAACAAAACTCTAAGCCTGTGCGACCCATGCGGTTGCATGCAGTCGGTTGACGTTTGCATCCCAGCTTGCTGTGCAAACGAAGAGCCTTGCGTCACATGCCGTAAGGGCTTGTTCGGTCGCAAGATCTACACAGCTACTTGGAAGTGCTGCGGCCACTCGGCCAAAATCGTTATGACAAAGCACGGCAAAACTCGCGTTCGCTAAACCGCGATCGCAAACCGTCTTAGACGAGATACAACGCCGTCGGCTGAATCGGTCGACGGCGTTTTCTATGCGCGTAGCAAATCAATCTGAAGCGGCATCGGCGCAGCCGTCCGGCGAATCGCCGCAGGCCCTTTCGCTTCAGTCCCACCACCAAGACGAATCGACGTTGGGAACATCGCGCTTGGCCGAACTCTTTGCGGACGCTACTTTGCCATCATCAACCAGTAGCTTCATATCTCGGACGACATTCGCGACATTAACCGTCACACCGCCACTTACGCCAACGACGACATGCCTTCTATTAATCACACGATGATTCACGATCGAGGGTACTTCACGAGGTTGTTGTCCGACAGCTGACTTCACCGCATCCACCAGCCAACCGGCTTTCCAATCAACCTGAGACTGCACGTCTGGCGACTGAAGCACACCTGCAACCAGCGACATGCGAAACAAGTTCTCTAGCTCCGCGTAAATCGGATACTCTCGAGCCAAGTGCGGATACTCACGCGTAAAGCTGTGCGCATACTTTTGGTTTAGTTCCGATGCTTTCCCCGTGTGCGTTCGCTTTCCGGTCTCCGACAGTCGCTCGTTTTCTGTTTGCAGAAGAACGCACTGTCGTGCAAATTCGAATGCGGTACCTTCCGTGTTTTGCATCAGCGAACCTGGATGCAAAGTGAACCACCACCGCATCACGTCCATCGATTTTGGAATGGCATTCGCCGGGATCGACGCAAGGTAACTTTTCAAATCGCCCGCACCGGGCTCGAGTCCCATGCCAACCAGCTTCATGTGGTAGTCTGCTTCTACCAGCACACGACCGACGTGACTTCGTGCGTCCACCCCGTAAACCGAAATATCCTGTAGCCCGAGCGTCTCGCGAATCTGTTTTACCCAACGCTTCGTTTGATGCGGCTTCAGCGTACCTGTCGGCTTCTCAAGAAATGCCTTCGTAGCAGCGAGCGATTTTTGTTTTGGGTCGATACTGCAACCGAAACGCCCTCTCTGCTCCCGTGCGTTTCGCAACAACGTCACGAGATCTTCGAGTAACAATACAGGACGTCCAGTGTCGGTCACCAATTGCCCTTCAGCGTTTGCTGACCATGACGCAGCGGGTCCGGCAATCACGATGTCATTTGTCTCGGGAAAGATGAAGAGATACTGGACTTCATAAATTCCAGCTAAGTGACGCATTGCATCTGTGGGTTTTTCGCCGAATGCCACGCGCAACATCAATTCACGTTCAAGCCGAGGTAGCGACACCATCCGCAAGTCCGACGAGGCGTTTACATCGGACTTGGTCGAACGAGATGGTTTCTTCGCCGTATCACGAACAATGTTGAGCTGTCGACTGCGGGACGCCTTTTGCCCGACCTTTCTGCGTACAACGCCTTTCGCATCGACATCAATTCCACCAGGAAAACTTTGCACCGTACCGGGACCACCAACATCGTCCCAACTATCAGGCTCGACAGTGCTCGTGATGAGATTGATAAGAGAATCGAAGTCTGCGCCAGTCCCTCCGCCCTGAGCATGGTTCGCGATCTCGCCACTAGCCCTAGTTAATTCACTACTGTCCTGAATCTGACGCAGTGAATTCTTTGCGCTTTCGAAGTCACCGTCTTTCGCTTGCGCGAGTGCCATTCGTCCGCGCCACTGATCCGCTTGTTGCGGCATCTTTTCGATAAGCGACTGAGCTTGTTCGAAATTGCCCGAGTTCAATGCAACCTGAACCGGATGATCGTCCGTTTGCGCTAGCAACTGACTTGCGACGCAGAGTACGCCGATCGAAATGAGAAATCGCATGCCCACAGTCTCCTTTTTCCTCAACTAGCGTCGCACAAACCACACATAAGTGTCAAGCAAAACAGAAGGCAACGGTAAAGTTTGACACGAAAACGGCCCATTGCAACGTCCGCTTACTACTCGTCAAATCCGATCGGGATTCTCGCAAGCAACGTCCGTGTGTTGCGAATTATCTATATACAACCACGTTGGTCATCTGGGAAAAGGAGAAGTTCGATGAACAAACAAACCCAAGAGCGTGTCGTACGGTGCGTCAGCGGTTGGCGCGTGCTTCCCATCACCCTTGGACTGGCAGTAGCAACGCCATTCCTCTTTGGCATGGTGATTGTCGCCGGCAATCGAGGGCCGCATCCAGGATATTCGCTTGCGTGCCTGCTTAGTGCGGCGGCTGTGGTACTCACGGCGAAGGGATTCTTTACGCTGCAACCCAACAACGCTGCTGTCCTGACTTTGTTCGGACGCTACGTTGGAACGGAAAGAACGAGTGGTTTCCACTGGACGAATCCGTTCAATGCCAAGCGTAAGATTTCACTTCGAGCGAGGAACTTTAACGGTGAAACGTTGAAGGTCAATGACAAACGAGGCAACCCGATCGAGATCGGCGCTGTCGTCGTCTGGAAAGTCGAAGACACGGCGAAAGCCATGTTCGACGTTGACTACTACACGCACTTCGTCGAAGTCCAAAGCGAGTCAGCCTTGCGTCACTTGGCAAACTCGTACGCTTACGACGATGGTGAGGACGGCGAAACAACGCTTCGCAGCGATGTGGATGAAGTCTCGACAGCACTCCAACAGGAGCTAATGGCAAGACTTGCCAAGGCTGGTGTAACGATCATTGAGGCTCGATTGACTCATTTGGCATACGCACCAGAAATCGCAAACGCCATGTTGCGCAGACAGCAGGCCGAAGCGGTAATCGCAGCTCGAAAGAAAATCGTTCACGGCGCCGTTTCCATGGTGGAAATGGCACTCGGCGGACTCAAAGAAAATGAGATCGTCGACATGAACGAAGATCAAAAGGCAGCGATGGTCAGTAACTTGCTGGTCGTCTTGTGCAGCGAGAACGAGATGCAGCCGATACTGAACGCTGGAACCGTGTAACGTTTGACTAGCCGTGCGAAAGCGCGGCTAGTCTTTTTGTATGCAGGCTGCCAATCGGCGACAGAGCAACTAGGAAAGGCCTAGATTCTTACGGTCACGAACGTAGTGCGGTTTCGTCTTGCTTTTGCGCATACGTTCAAGCAGAGCCTTAACGCCTTCGTTTACAGCTAGGTCGTATTCTTCGCGATAAATTGGCATCGCCAAAATGAAAACATGATGGAGTCTCCGTTGTCCGCTGGATCAAACGAAATTCTACACAAGCTTGGTGTACCTTGCTCATTTGCAAGTCAGGTGTTCGACTAAATGATCACGTCAAGCAGGCTGGTTCACTTCTTCGAGCAACTCTTTCGAGAACGCCAAGTACTCACCATCCTGCTCGCCAAAGAATTCTTCTAGCTTCGCAGTCGGGTTCGACGAGATAGCGTTGATCGCCCACAGAATCGTGCGACTATCGTCGTCGCGGCATTCGTTGAGCGAACGACGAAGCCGCTGCAGCAGCATTTTTGACGCCGGCTCGGCAGCTTCGCCGTAGGCGGTGAGAGACTTTGCTGCGTTGAACACCACCAAGCGAACGTCGTCTTTCAACGCGTCCGTTAGCTCGGTGACACGGATTTCGTCCTCAACGCCCACAAACGCGCCCATGGCCTCGGCGGCGGAGATGCGAACCTTATCATTGCGATCCCGCAGTGCATCGCCGATCTCTTGTGCGGCAGTCGCCGAAAGGTCATAGCGGGGCAAAGTTGATGCCGCCACAGCACGGACTTCGGGTTCCTTATGTCGTAGGCAATCCATGACCAAGTCAACCAACTTTGGGTTGTCGATTGTTTCCCCGGACACCGCACGCTTGTTGAATGCCCACATAGCAGCAATTCTTAGTGATGGCGAACCAGTTCGCAGTTCTTCCAATAACGCTTCCTGCGAAATGCCTTCTCGAGGTTTCGTCAGCAAGTCACGATTGAATACGGTGTCCTTCGTCTTCTCCAAATAGGTCACGCCTTCTTCAAACGCCACCAACGCATCTTGCCGCAACACGGAACTCCATTCGGTGTTGGCATCGCCGCGCACTGTGTGTCGCAAGGCTAACGCGTATCCGAAAATCCTAGACGGCAGATAGCCTTGCTGCTGTGTCGTCCACCAAGACAATCCATCAGACTTGCCAGTGCTGCGAAGCGTTGCGTTGGCCGCAAAAATTCCAAGCCCACAAAACGCTGGATATAGATCAATCGCCCAACCTTCGTTTTGAATGACCGTGCCTACTACGGCTTGCTGCGCCAACTGCCGAGCAACAATCGCAATCAACGCGTCACGATCCTGAAAGTGTTTTTCATGAACTTCAATTCGAAGCGATTCTTCCGAAACATTGGCATTGGATTCCAACGTTGGAGTATCGGAGAAGACCTGCAAGTGGGCATCAAAATCGAACTTCATCCATTGCTTGATGAACGTAAGAAGTTCGGTAGCTTCCTCTTTGTTCGAAACATCTGGAATTCCAGCGTAGTCGGAGACTAACGTCGGCGCATCCAGCAAGCTGTTCATACCGAAGTGGCTGGCCATCCAGCCCATGCGGTTTTCAGTCCATGCTTTTTCCCACGGACTCAATGGCGGCTTTGATTTAAAGAGACCAAACATGGCAGACGTAAAGCATCCGACAAACTCAAATCAATTCGTCAGTTGCTAAACTTGTGACCCTTCTGTGGACCGTCCTTGGTGTACGTCAGAATCTCGGGACCTTCTTCAGTCATCAGCACGGTATGTTCAAATTGTGCCGAGAGCTTCAAATCTTTCGTGCGAACCGTCCAGCCGTCTCGCTTGTCGAGCACGGTCAAATGAGTACCAACGTTGATCATCGGCTCGACCGTGAAACACATGCCAGGCAGCAAGCGATCGAGATACGCTTGCCGATTCGGGTAGTGTGGAATCGAAGGGTCCTGGTGAAACTTGCGTCCAAGTCCGTGGCCCACGAATTCTCGCACGACGCTGAAGCCCAACGAATGAGCCTCAGTTACGATCGCTCGTGCAATGTCGGCAACGCGACCACCCGGCGAAGTGGCCTCGATGCCTAAGTACATACAATCGTGAGCAGCCTGCGTGACGGCGATTGCTTCGTCACTGCACTCACCAATTAAAAATGTTTCGGACTGATCACCGAACCAACCATGCACCACAGATGTCAAATCCACATTGACAATGTCGCCAGGCTTGAGTTCTTCCGATCCCGGAATGCCATGACAGATCACTTCGTTGATGCTGGTACAGCAGCTTTTAGGAAAATTGTGATAACCTAGTGTCGCGGCTCGATGACCATGATCTTTCGTATACTCAACGACGATTCTATCGATCTCGCCCGTAGTAATTCCAGGCTTCACGAACTGACGAACATGGTCCATCAGTTGGGCATTGAACTGGCAAGCCGTACGCATTGCCTCTCGTTCGTCCTCGTTCAACGATAGTTTCTTTTTCTTCGAGTAAAGCATCAATTTTGGCCTAAGGCCCGAGTCTGCGGTTTCCGAATTATAGCGACTGCACGCAAATAAAGCGCCCCTACGTGCCTTTGCCCGTCTCGCACCCAGCAAGTAGAATTTGCCGGTTTTGACGAGCGATCAGTCATCATTTAACCATCACACAAATTGAGCAATATGCCACGCTACAATCCCGCCGAAATCGAGCCCAAATGGCAGGCTTATTGGGAACAGCACAAGACCTTCGCGGCCCCCGAACTTCCGGGCGAGAAAAAACTTTACGCGCTGGATATGTTCCCATACCCCAGTGGAGACGGTTTGCACGTCGGACATCCCGAAGGCTACACGGCAACGGACATCGTCAGCCGCTTTCATCGCATGAAGGGCTACAGCGTTCTGCATCCGATGGGCTTCGACGCGTTTGGTTTGCCCGCAGAAGAACACGCGATCAAAACCAACACTCCGCCGCGCGTGCAGACGGAAAAGAACATTGCAACGTTCACTCGCCAATTGAAAATGCTGGGCTTTAGCTACGACTGGGATCGTGAAATTGCGACCACCGACGTCGAGTACTTCAAATGGACACAGTTCATATTTCTCGTGCTTTTCGATACGTGGTTCGATAAAGAGCAGGCAAAGGGCCGCCCGATCGCTGAGTTGCCGATTCCCGACGATATTAAATCGCAAGGTGAAGTGGCGGTTCGCAACTACCAGGACGAACATCGCCTAGCGTTCCAAAGTGATGCGCTGGTTAATTGGTGTCCGAAACTCGGCACCGTACTCGCCAACGAGGAAGTCATCGACGGGCGCAGTGAACGCGGCGGACATCCCGTACAGCGAATCCCGCTTCGACAGTGGATGTTGAGAATCACGGACTACGCTGACCGATTGGAAAGCGAACTCGAAGGACTCGATTGGTCGCACGGAATCAAGAAGCTTCAGACCGATTGGATCGGCCGCAGTACAGGTGCGGAAGTTGACTTCTACGTGGGCGATCCCGATACGTTTGACGTATGGAAAGCCGACCGAACGAAGACCGGAGTACCCCGTAAACCCGACGAAGACGTTTTGCGTGTTTACACGACTCGGCCAGACACACTCTTTGGTGCGACGTACATGGTCATCGCGCCAGAACATCCGTTCGTCGAGAAGCTAACAACAGCCGAACAAACCGCCGCAGTAAAAGAGTATTGCGACAAGGCCGCCAACAAGAGCGATATGGAACGCACAGAGTTGGCGAAAACCAAAACGGGTGTCTTCACTGGTTCCTACGCTACAAATCCGGTCAACGGAAAACCTGTGCCGATCTGGATCGCGGACTACGTGCTTATCAGCTACGGCACTGGAGCCATTATGGCCGTGCCCGCACATGATACGCGCGACTTTGAGTTTGCTCAGCAGTTCGACATTCCAATCATCGCCGTCGTCGACCCTGCCGACGCCAAAGACGTCGATCGGGACGCTGTGCTCGCTGGCAAGGAAGTATATCCTCAGCACGGTATCGCAGTGAACTCTGGTTCATACGATGGAACAGCCACTGCAGACTTCAAAACGAAGATTGCAGCGGACCTCGAAAAAGGCGGCCTTGGCAAAGAAGCGACCAACTACAAACTGCGCGACTGGTTGTTCAGTCGACAACGCTTCTGGGGCGAGCCGTTCCCGATCTTGCACGAATTGGACGACGACGGAAATCCGACCGGCCAGATGCGTGCGGTTGATGTGGCTGACTTACCCGTCGACCTTCCGCACTTGGAAGACTACAAGCCGCACGGCAAACCGGAACCTCCGTTGGGCAAAGCTGGCGATGAATGGTTGTACGTGACGATCGACGGCAAACGATACCGCCGTGAAACCAATACGATGCCGCAATGGGCAGGCTCTTGTTGGTACTACTTGCGTTTCATTGATCCGAAGAACGGTGATGCTCTCGTCGACAAGGAAAAAGAAAAAGCGTGGATGCCAGTAGATCTCTACATCGGCGGCGCCGAACACGCCGTACTTCACTTGTTGTACGCGAGGTTCTGGCACAAGGTGCTGTACGACAGGGGCTACGTTTCGACGAAGGAACCTTTTCAAAAGCTTGTGAACCAAGGCATGATCCTGGGCGAAGTCGAATACACCGGCTACAAGGTGGATGGCGCATGGGTTTCGGCGAGCGACGTAAAGAAGAACGAAGAAGGTGATTTCATCACGAAATCGTCGGGCGTCGATGTCACCGCATCCAAGGTTGACGAAACTGACACCGAGAAGAAGGGCGAAGGATTTGTGCTTGCCGCCGATCCGAAAATCAAAATCGACGGCCGTTCGCACAAAATGTCGAAGAGCCGCGGCAATGTTGTGAACCCGGACGACATAGTGAAGAACTACGGCGCGGACGCATTGCGTTTGTACGAAATGTTCATGGGACCCTTGGAAGCTACGAAACCGTGGAATATGGACGGTGTTGGCGGTGTGAAAAGCTTCCTCGATCGGGCATGGCGCATGATCGTTGACGATCGATCCGAAACCATCACGCTTAACGAGGCGGTACAAGATGCCGAACCAACCGACGACCAACTACGCACGTTGCACAAAACGATCAAGGCTGTGACAACCGACATGGAGACGATGGGCTTCAACACGTCGATCGCAAGGCTGATGGAGTTTGTCAACTTCTTCACCAAGCAGAAGACTCGGCCTGCGTCCGTGATGCGTGACTTCGTGTTGCTCTTGTCACCAATGGCTCCACACTTGGGCGAAGAGCTCTGGCAAGTTCTGGGCGGCAAAGAAAGTTGTGCCTACGAACCGTGGCCAGCGTTCGATTCCAAACTCACGGTGGACGCGTTGGTGGAAATTCCGGTCCAGATCAAAGGCAAGATCAAAGCGAAAATCAAAGTGGCACCCGATCTAGCCAAAGACGAATTGGAAACACAGGCCAAGGAAGCGATCGCGGAATTCCTTGACGGTCAAGAAATCAAGAAAGCGATCGTTGTGCCAGGCCGGCTTGTAAACTTCGTCGTGTGATCGACAAGTAGTTACCTTCCTGCCAGCTTTCTATTCTCAATAGCACTTGGACCATCGGTACCGGGTGCTTTTACTTTTCGCCCGAGACATAGTGCAAGGCGGCTGGTAACCGCCACTACCTAGATCATCGGTTCGCCGCGACTCACCAATTGAAGCGTAAAGCCCCACGGATCGCGAATCATCGCAAAGCAATCGCCGTTGTCGAACGTCATAACTTTCCCGTCGAGCGTACCACCTGCTTCCACCAAACGCTTCGCGTCAGCTTCAACGTCTGCACTAACCAGTGCCAAGTGTATCGACATGACATGCGTGGCAGCATAATCCGGCACCGGCGCGTCCTGCCGATATATCTCAAGCATCACCGTTCCGCTGTCGTCCGCTAGGAAATGCGTGAAAGGCTCTTCGACCAAACGTTTTTTAACCGTAAGACCAAGGTGCTCGACATACCAACGGCTCACCGCGTTGGGATCGGAATGATTGAATGCTACATGTTCTATTTTCATAGCCTCATTGTGACACGAACCAATAAAAGCTTCCAGCGGCCCATGAAAGCGAAAGGACGCGCAAGCCCTCTCGCTTCAATCCCACACTATTTGCATTCGTTGCAAGGTCTCACCGCGAAACTTAGAATGCTGAGTCTCGAACACCCAAACTCTCTCTCAAGGGATCGTCATGTCGGAATCCAAAGGTGGCCAGATCGATACGGTAATGCAGGAAAGCCGTCTGTTTCCGCCAACAGCTGAATTCGCTGCCAAGTCACGTGTTGGATCGATGGAAGCTTACGAGAAACTTTGGAACGAGGCCAAAGACGACCCGACAGCCTTCTGGGACAAATTGGCAAAGGAAGAACTGCATTGGTTCGAGCCCTATACCAAAACGCTGGAGTGGGACGAACCGAATGCGAAATGGTTCGTCGGTGGAAAGACCAACGCGTGCTACAACTGCGTCGACAAACACATCGATGAAGGCAATGGCGACAAGGTGGCCATCATTTGGGAAGGCGAACCCGGCGACGAAGTCACGCTGACCTACAACGATCTCAAGAAAGAAGTATGCAAGTTCGCCAACGCCATGAAGAACTTGGGGGTAGGGCAGGGCGACGTCGTTTCGATCTACATGCCGATGGTTCCCGAATTGGTAATCGCAATGCTCGCGTGTGCACGAATCGGCGCGGCTCACTCAGTAATCTTTGCGGGCTTCTCGGCCGAGGCGATCGCGGATCGTAATAAAGACGCAAATGCAAAACTACAACTGACGGCGGACGCTGGTTGGCGACGTGGCAAAGAGCTGCCGCTGAAGAGCACGGTCGACGAGGCACTCGAAAAATCACCAAGCGTTGAAAACTGCATCGTGCTGAAACGCATCGGTTCCGACGTCAATATGAAGGAAGGTCGCGATCATTGGTGGCACGACTTGGTCGACGCTGCTTCTGACGATTGTCCAGCCGAACCGCTGGACAGCGAGAACACGCTTTTCATTCTGTACACCAGCGGTTCAACAGGAAAACCGAAGGGCATTCGCCACACAACCGCCGGCTACAACCTGTACGCGAAGAAATCGTTCCAGTGGGTTTTTGATCACCAAGAAGACGATGTTTATTGGTGTACGGCCGACTGTGGATGGATCACGGGACACAGCTACATCGTCTACGGCCCGTTGGCCGCCGGCGCAAAGTGCTTGATCTACGAAGGAGCACCGAACTTTCCTGCCGAAGATCGATTCTGGGATCTAGTTGAGAAACATAAGGTCTCGATTTTCTATACAGCCCCGACTGCAATTCGCGCCTTTATCAAATGGGGCGACGAGCACGTGGAAAAACACGATCTATCGAGCCTACGTG
>CAYNJG010000058.1:0-33507 GCA_964397295.1 uncultured Pirellulaceae bacterium | reverse complement strand
TGATCGTCATGCTGGCGATACCGCTGGCTTTGATCGGCGTGATTGTGGGGCACTGGTTGGTGGGGATTTCGTTTACGATGCCCAGCATGCTTGGTTTTATTTCGTTAGCCGGAATCGTGGTCAACGACTCCATCCTGTTGGTCTTGTTTCTCAAGGCAGCCGTCGAAGGCGGAGACGATACCGTGCAGGCGGCTCGGCAAGCCAGCCGTCAACGTTTCCGCGCGATTTTGTTGACATCGGCAACGACCGTAGCGGGTCTGTTGCCACTAATTTTCGAAACCAGCCTGCAAGCACAGACGTTAATCCCACTTGCGGTCAGCATCGCGTTCGGCATCATGGCATCAACCGGACTGGTCCTGATCATGATCCCGTGCATCTACGTGATCAAAGCCGATCTTGCGGCGCTTTGGTGGCGTCTTACCGGTAAACACCGGCCGAACAATTAATAATTCGCTAGGCGGGACTTGTCCGAATACGAGCTCGCAGCGCAAGCAAGTGCATCAGCCATCTAAAAACGGCTTACGAAGAAGATAAAAACACAGAGGCACAGAGGACACAGAGTTGTTCTTCATCTTCCCTCTGTGACCTCCGTGCCTCTGTGACCTCCGTGCCTCTGTGTTTCAAGTCTGCCGACCAAAAGGGAATTGCAAATCTCAATTAACATTAACACTGCGCAACTTAAGAAAGTGCAAGTGTATGTTTTTTCTGGCAGGTGTGTTTGTGCCTTGTACGTCGAGGTTGCCTGATTAATCTAAGTCATCGTCGTCTTTCGCTCCGCAGCAAACGGAATCACTAGAACGAATCTACGCACCAGGGCAATTCTGAAGTATTCGTTCAAAGAAGGCAGCACTAGCCCGAACCACCTCTTGCGGCATTCAATTCGGACTCGAGCTCTCGCACGCGGTTGGGATCGAGATACTTGCCCAAAGTACTAATCGTCTGCACGAAAGTAGTTGTAATCTGCGTGCGAATCTTCGAGTCCGCACTTGCGCCACCCAAGTTCAGCGTCGAAAGTTGCTGCTCAACCTCGCGACGAAAATCGGCTTGCGTTGGGAGCTTCCGAAGTTGATCAATCAACCTATTCGCTTTGTCAAAATCCTTTGCCTCGATGCGATTCCGAATGCGTGTTGTCAGACTCTCGCGTTGGGCCACCAAGTCGATGATCCCCATCTGCACACCAGTTAGGAAACCGTCCGCAACAACGCGAAGTCGATCGTCGCGAATGTAGGCGACCACCTCATCACGCATACCCGGCACGATCGGCAGCTTGGCTAGAACGCGATCGCCGCTGCGCACGAGCAACGTTCGAATCGAATCATCGGAAGGCGGAATCGAAAGCTCGCCCTTCCAATCCGTGTGCCCGAGAAAGCTGGTTACTTCATCGCCTTTTTCATGAATTTCATAGCCCGCCAAGGCTTCCTTGTTGGTACGTCCGAGCAATCGAATCTTGCTTTGATTCGACGGAGGGCGAGTACGGATCGCATACTGCTGTAGTCGACGACTCCGCTTGGACCGAAAAGGTTGGCGAAAACCGGATACGATATCTAGATCACGCACACTTTGCTTCGCTCCGCCACCAGTCGGAACGCGAATATAGGTCCAATCGATCGGACGAATGTTCTTTAGATTCACAGATCCTGTGTTTTTCACGCGCCGATCATAGGGCAACAACACGTCGTTCGCATGCAATGCACCTGGCGAATCGTCGGACTGCAACAACGCGCCTGCACGCAAACGCGTTTTGACCATGCCATCTGCCGCACGTTCAATTCGCACTACCGGCGAAAAAGATTCGGAGATCATCTCAACGGCTCGCGGTGCCACCTGCTGCAAGAGACTGACCGACTGCACGTCCACGGGCCCAAGATGCGTAAGCAAGCAATCAAATTCCAACAGCCGCACGGAATACGACTGTCGATGTGCATCCACGACCAACAGAAAAAGCTTGTCGACTTTCGAAAGCTCTGGATCCGATTCGAACAGTTTCTCGCGGGTTAGTGAACGAAGGTCTCTTTTCATCCAAAGCTGTACATTCTCGGGTGCCGGTGCAACGGTCGTTTGACTAACGCCCGCAAACACGGGGCGCAGCTGCCGCTCGAGCGATGTGGCCAAACGAGTTTTCCAGCTGGCAGGCAACTCCGGAGCGTCGCTGGCGACCCACCAGATATTGACTTTGTAGGGCGTGATTTCCCACGTCGATTGCGCCGTTGCCACCAACGGAAACAGAACCACTCCGAACAACACCAGTGTGATCGCTCGCATCATCGGCTCAACCTCCACTGATCAATGTCGTGGTAAAGCGAGAACGGTGCATCAGAAATGCCGCTAATATTCTTTCGAACCGCGATGTGCTCGATGATTTGCCAAAGTGGCAATATGGGCGTGTGGTCGTAGACGAGTCGATGGATGCGTTCGAATTCGTTTCGCGAATCTTCAAGCGAAGTTGTGTCCTGCAGTTGCCGCATTGCTTGCCATACAAGTCCGCCATGCCGTCCCAAGATTTTGTGTCCCAAAACTAGTTCGGGCAGGTCGACAAGAGGTTCTTCTACCGTTGTTTCGACATACAACACGTCCCATTCATTGTCGACAGGCGTCGCTTGCCCTGCTGCTAACGGACGAAGCTTGACCTTTACGCCGATTCGCTGCCAGTTCGCGGCAATCGAAACGCACGCGATCTCGGCGATGCGGCTATCGGGAAACGCCAAAACCAACTCGGGAAGCTCAGGATCTTGCTGAGCTACCTTCGTTGCAGACTCTATTTCTTCGTCCGTCTCTGCATTGACAGACTCTCCCTCAGCTGCCGACTCTTGGGCTTCCGTATTCGGCTCATCGGGCTTCTTCTTCGCGGCATCTTTAATCGCTTTGCTTCGCAACGCCAGCTTCAGCAGTACCATTCCCAACGACGGATCATAGGGTCGCGGCTCAACCCTGCGATTGTACGCGTAGCCCAGTGGATCGTTTTTGGATCGACCAATCGGAGCAAAACCGGACAGTACCGTGGCGATTTCTTTTTCGTTACTTCCGATTTCTTGCGTCACAAACGTTTGGCGGTCGATGCCGTACAACAGCCCTCGCCGAAACGATGAATCACGCAGCAGAGCCTCACGATCGTTGAATACAAGGCCGTGAATCGTTGGCAGACGGTACGGAATCAAATTGATTTCCGGTACGCGAAGCAAACGATCGAAATCCCCAGGATTGATGCGATCTACAATGTCGACCAAACCAGACTCAAGTGCATCAGTGGCTTCGGTCATGTCCTCGAATAGAGTTTCGCTCAATTCATTGACAGAGCTCTTGTTGCCAGCCGCAACGCGAACGAACGCAAGCGAATCACCATCAGTATCGGGCGCCAGTTCGTAGCTGCCTTTCATGAGATCGGCAACCGTGCTGTCTCGTATCGCGGTTGGCAAAAGCGCTTCGGGGCGGAGTGTCGGCCGCGTTAGCTGGACTTCGATCTTCGTAGAATCCGTCAGAGTGATATCCTGAACATATTCCGCCCAGCGTGGCGAAAACTCTGCGCGGTTGGGGTTCGCGAGAGCCAGCATCTGTTGCGTCAATCGATGGCCTTGCCCTTCCACGTCCGCATCGATTTTCAGCTCGATCTTCTGCAAGTCCGAAGACGCCTTGAGCTGACCGAATTCACTACCGTAGATCGCACCATCGACCGTATAGTCTTCTAGTAGCCGCAATTCCCGTTGCAAGAGCGGGTCGGTCCGACGTGTCGCCCAGTTCAACATCGCCGATGACGAATGCAGTTTCCGAGGTCGCTCGTACTTCTGTGTTACACCAACACGAACATTGGGAAACTGCGCGAGGATCGAATTCTTAAGTTGTTCAACACCGTCCAATGATGGCCAAATTTCGGCCGCCTTGCGAATCGCGGCCAGAGCGTCACTCGTGTCTCCTTTGGCATAAGCGGTTTTCGCTAGTGTGAATTGCTCTTGCCCCTTCGCTTCCAATGACTTGCTCCACTTTTCAACTAGCGGGCGAGTTATCGTGCCGTATTTGCGAGCAGCGAAGTCCACCTTGGCTCGCACCGATCGGTAATTCCCCGTCGCGAATTCCGCCCCGATCATTTGCGAGAGAATTCCGTTCAACGCACGCGGTAAGCCGTCGCGATTTGGATTCAGTTGCAGAACGCGTTCAATGGAAAGCAGTGATTCGTCGTAACGTTTGCGACGAAACAGTTCGCGAGTGTCCGCAAAGAAGAATTCTTCTTGGAGCGATTTTATGCCGGGTGTATTTGGTGCTTCCTCCTGCAATCGAGACATCAATCGAAACGCTTCGTCAACGTCCCTTGCTGCAAGTGCTTTCTTTGCCTCCGCCAACAACATATCTTTGAAACGCCGAATGCTAACGATGTGCTTTCCGTTGATCTGATACTGAATGTTGATCGGATCTTCGAGACGGCGAATGACGAATTTATTTCCAGCGAATTTTGGAGGCAAACCACGTTTCAATGATTCGATCGGGAAAACGTCAACGACGGCGTTCTTGTTGATTTTGTCCAGCGTAATGCGGTCAAACGCTTCGCGTTCATACAGGGGAGTCGCATCAATTCCCTGACCGCGACTGACGCCGCAGTTTGCCATCACGATCAACGTGAGCAGGAAATACTTCAATGTTGGATGCGACATCATTTAGGAACATCAACCAAATATAAGGTGCCATCCCAACCCACAATCAACAGTCGGCCTTTGTAGGACACAGGACCTCCGCCAAGCGGTTCGCCGAATTGGCTCTTTGCGGCGATCTGCCCAGACCCGCCATCGACAACTGCGAGTTGACCGCCGGTTGTCGCAAAAACGAAGCGACCGTTCTGCTCCAGTGGTGGCCCCGCCAGCGGTCCTTCCAAAGTTACCGACCATTTCGTTTGCCCCGCATCGTCGAATGCGCTGACCGTGTGCGAGCCATCGGAAACGAGCACATAGTTGCCGACTCGTTTCGGGCCCCACGCAACGCCGGATTTTAATGAGTGCGAATTCGTAACGGAAAGATCTTCTTTGATCGCTAGCAGTTCGTCTGCTCCACTGGCGCTGGATACGACGAATCCAGTTTTTCCAACTGAAGCCATACCAGCCACTAGCGGACCATCGACTTGATTTTCCTTCAGCATCGATAGCGACTTGCCTTGCATACCAACCAAATACAGTTGACCGCCTTGCTCGGCCGCGAAGAACTGTTTTCCATCGAGCGCCGCAGGAGCCAGCCAATCGACTTGCGCACCGGGTTCGATCCGAGGCACGAAAGGCGTCGTGACGGCTTTGCCAGATCGCGAATCCAAACAATGGATCGGACCGGTTTCGCAAGCGACTAAAACTGCACCGCCAGCGAATCGAGCCAACTCGGTACTCGCAACATCGGCATCAATGCGTAGCGGCACGCGATTCAGATCACCGGATTTCACGTCAGCCAATACCATGTGCGTATTGGGTGGGGGACCAGTAAATGCGACTGAGTCAGAGCCGGTTTTTATCGAGTCCGAAAATGCAGCCGGGATCAACCGCGGATCGATTCGAGCCTTTCGCCGATCCGTTACGCCCGCCTTGACTGCGGCTCCATCGATAGGAAACATCGCGCCGTTAGCTGTCACAGCATAGACAGAATTTTGTGAACTCACCTGGATTTCGCTGGGCACGGCCAAATCCGTTTCCCAAACAGGGTCGCCCTTTCCGTCGGTCGCGGAATGTGCAGCAACGGTCACGCCGAGCATTCCGGTGCGACGGCGTACGGTATAAATGTAGTTGCCGATTTTTCGAATGGGGTTTTGAAATATGTCGCGTTGATTGCGAATGAACTCGGTGACAAGCTCACCACGGGTGGCTTGCAGTTGGAAACGCGTAAGCTTTTGATCGGCGATCCAGATTTGCGAACCGCCGAATTCTGCATGAGCTTGCCCAAACGGCTCATCGCCTGCGGGAACACTCGCGATCTGTCGAAGTTCGGCGCTTTGCAATGGCACTTCGAAAACGACCACTTCGCCCAAATCCGAAATCACCATGATGCGACGCCCTTCGACGAGCGGCTCGGTAACCACACGTCCTGTAACGGGAGTTGGTCCGCCTTGCGCAATCCAGTTCCCGTCTTCCAACGCGCCAAACGCAGAAATTCTGGCCGATCGACTACCCATATTCTCCGCCACAACCAACATGCCGCCAATCCATGCCGGAGGCGTCACAATACTGCCACGACGGTGCCCGGTGGGAATCACCGACGTACATTCGAGCGTCGCCGCGTCGACAACGTAAACGCTGGAGTGTACGCCCACTTGCACGAGTTGCCTGCCATCGCCGATCACTCCGGGTGTAGTATCACAGCCAACGGGAAACTTGGCTTCCTTCGTCACGTCTCCAGTCGCGAGATTGATTGCAAGCAAGCTCGATTCGGTAGCGGCTCCACAGCAAACGTAGGCAAGCTCACCAACGATGCGCGGAGTAGATATCGGTGAAGGACACGGTAGTCGCCAACGAAGCTTTCCGGTTTTCACGTCGACACGTTGAACTTCACTATGCAAGCCGTCCACCAGCAATAGATCGCTGTTTAGCTTCACGGAAACGGGCTGCGGAAAAACGCTCGTTTCGTAACCAACGAATCGACGCCAAAGTACATTGCCGTCCGATGCGTTTACGGCGTACACCGCTCCGCGAGCAAGCACGGGATACACTTGCCCGTCGACGCCAGACGCGGCCCCACCGCGTCGGTCACACAGAACGAGCTGAATCGATGAAACCGCCGGATGATCGGCTTGAACGGGTTTGAGCTGACTATCCGCAATCACCACCGCAGCACGCTCTTTGTCCGCCACGTTGTTCAGCGCATCATTCAAAACCGGATTGGTCAGTAGTATCGGATACTTGGCGACCAAATCGTCTCGAACACGGTAAGCTTCGACAATGCGGCCGGCATCAGCGTCGGCACTGATTTGTCCGGTTGCGGCGGCAAGTGCTTCGGCGCGATCGATATCACGCCGAATGGCGTCCATATTGGATTCGATGCCTTCGATTCGCAACTCTTGCGTTTGCTTGATTGATGTGGGCAGGTAGACCGGATTGTGAACCAGTTCAAGCGATTCGTCGGCCAGGGCAAGCATCTGTTTTTTCTGATCAAGTTCCTCCGATGAGGACGCTGTTTCCACCAGTCCATTCGTAATGTCGGGCAGCAGTTTTCCCAATTCTGCGCGAACGTCCGACAATCCTGCTTCGGATGTAACGTTTGGCAAACCGAGTTTTGCTTGCTCCAGCGCCTTGCTCCAATTCGGTGAGCTATCGGTATGCTGACGAAGCTTTGCTAATTCGACTCGTACGCGCGAAATGCTGGCGTTTTCGTTGTCAGGATATTTCTTGCTGAACGATTCAAAAAGCTCAACCGCTTGACCATAGGATTGGCTTTGGTAGGCCTCATCGGCTTTTGCGTAAAGCTCGTCAACACTTTCGCCGTGGATCAAAGCAAAGAAGCCAAGTCCTGCGACAACCAGCAAAATCAAACCACCGCCGCCAAGCAGAATCAGTGGTGAATCCCAACGCGTCTTCGCACCTTTTTTACGGCCACTGAAAAGCTTACTGAAGAATCCACCTCGCCGTCGGATCCTTGTTCCTTGACCTTCCAAATCCACATCAATGTCGGGCCCGGCGTCGGAACCACCGACGAGCGGCTCATCCAACAAGTCGCGTAAGCCCTCGGCTTCCAAGTTATCATCGTCGGCTTCGGCCACAGGCACATCATCATCTTCTTCGACCAAGATTGCTTCGGGCGTATCGTCGACCAATTCCAAATCGTCGCCCATGATGCCGCCGAGATCAGAATCCGAATCTAGCAGGTCGTCGCCCACGAGATCCAAGTCATCGTTGTACGTGGATTCAGGTTCAGCTGGCTCGCCGGTGAGGATATCTTCGTCTTTCGATCCATCCTTGGCGGAGTCCAATACGAGCTTTCTCGCCTGGGCCGCCGTCAGCTCGCCGCGATCGACTAACAGCTTGGCGATCATTTCCGGTCGCATCCGACGATTGGATTCGGACACGCGTTTACGAAGTTCGGTCATGAGCGCAGGATCAATCATCCCTGTTGCTTCGACTCGATCTAAAAAGTTATCGATACTCATTCCCACTCCGTCTGCCAGTTACACATCGTCGTCGGCAGAAACAATTTTGACTTCTTCTAAACCTACTTCGGTACCAACGTCCATCGCCATGACGACTTTCTCGTGCCACGACTCTCCGTGTGCGACAATCAACAGTTTCGTTGGCCCCGACTCGCTACTGTCCTTCGCTTGCTTCAAGTTGATCAGCAAATCCTGTCGACTTGGTGCTTCTCGCTCTTCGTCCCACGCTGCGGTCGAGATGTAAAACGTACTATTTTCGTCGATTCGCACGACCACGAAATCCGGATCGTCTTCGAAATCGTCCAGCGTCGTGACTTCCGTGCTGGGTCTTTCTTCCTGAGGCGTCGGAATCTCAAATGACTGCTGCATGCTAAACGCTGCCGTGACCATGAAGAAGATCAGCAACAGAAAGGTGACGTCCACCATCGGCGTCATATCCATTTCCGGCTGGGTTTTGTCGCGATCGATCCCCATCTTGATCGGCGCCTCTTCTGCCAACATCATGCCGTTGTCCGACGGTTGCGACGCGACCGTCGGATCGGGTACGAGCAGACCAGTCTCACACTGCGGGCATTCAATAGAATCGCCGTTCATTTCTTCAGGTGCACCGATGCGAGCGCTGCAGGACGGGCAAGCGAATTGGATTTGCATGGCTATCGCTCCTCCACCACGGCGACGTACATAACGCGAGCCGTTGCCTTGCCCGCCGCTTTCGCGGCGCGTGATACATCACGATGGCGGACTCCTTCTTCGGCCTTGATCAAGACCTGCGTCATCGTTCCGTTTAAGCCTTCGCTAATGTAATCGCTAAGTTCCTGGTGCTGGTCTTCCAAGTCGGTGCTGGTGAGCAGCGTTGCAGCGTCAATGCCATCGCCCTTGTAGAATGCGGCGTTTTCGCCATCGCCTTTGGTCACGGTAATGATCACCGAGGTATCGTTGGATACGGTCGTGCCATGTTTCGCGGAAGGCAGTTCAACGAATGCCTCTTGCGACATACGCGACGCGACCAGAAAGAAGATCAACAGTAAGAACGTGATGTCGATCATCGGCGTGATATCCATATCGGCTTCGACGGCGCGTTTCTTGCGACGAAAGGAAACCGGTGCGGATGGTTCGACGATGTAATCGACTGGTTCGCTCATATCAGGGCAGATTAGATTCGTGGCGGAATTTAGTGAGACGGTCGAGTTACTGAGATCGAGTTAAGGCGTCACGAAACGAATCGAAGAACCGAGACATCCCAACACCCACAAGGTCTTCGAGTTTACTAATACGAATGTTGATCGTTTGCGTGAAGAATCGAAGCGGAATCGCGATCGCGAGTCCACAAGCTGTCGTGATCAGCGCGGTCATAATGTCACCCGCCAAAACGGTTGGAGCGACCGGGCCCTCGCTCGAATAGAGTTTTCCGAACGCGCCCATCATCCCAATTACTGTTCCCAGCAGCCCGACCATCGGCGCCGTGTTGATGACCGTGTTGACCCAATTCAGTCGATGCTCCAAATCCCCCAGCACGTCTCGCTGAAATCGATCCGCGACCAGCTGCTTCACCTTCGCGTATCCCGATCGACGATGATTGATCGCAAGGAGCGCTAACTGCGGGGTTGCGCGACTGTCTTCTTGGCAGACATGAGCAGCCGTATCGAAGTCACCCTTTAGTAGTGGCTCATCAACCTGATTGAGGAACTCGTTTTGGGCATCTTCATTCGAAAACCGTTGTCTTGAAACGCGGGTCCAGGCCATCGAAACACAGTAGCCGCCCCAAATGGCGATGGCTGCAAGTGCGAGGTAGATGACGTAACCGACGATGGTCGTGATACCGCTGATATCGATCGCTGAGAATAGCGTCATTGTTGTCCTATGTTTGCTTGATCATGATGATCGAGTGATGAGAAAAAGTATCTGCACAGTTACGACGTGATGGCTTCGTTCATAGCTGATTTCATTTTAGCTCCTTACCTACCGAAAGCGTTGCTCAATAACTTCGAATCGGTAACCGCCGCCGGACGGACGACAACTAAACACCGTTTTGCGAATGTCCTGTAAAGGACGGCCGCCCGCTTTCTTCATTTCCAGTCCCGCCAAATTGGCTTCGACGTTAGGAGGATAGAACTGCAACATCATCCGACCGCGAGTGTTGATTCCGGCGCGATTGAGTAGCTGACGATCGAATTCTTTGAGCTGGCCACTGCGGTAGCTCATGTACATTCTCTTTTCGTCTTCGCTCGGCCCTGTGCGTACGGTGGGTTTTGCTGCATCCAGTTTCGTGGCGTAGTCGATCTCGGTACGGCCACCTCCCACTGCGCTAAGCTCGATACCAAACGATTCCAATTGGGCCGCGTAGGCCGCAAGGCTCGTCGTTGTGAAACGAACCTCCCAACGTTCCCAGCGCGGAACCGACGCATTGCCGCCCTGCCCCGCCCTGCGTCTCTCGCCTGATCGTGTTTCGTAGGAGTTCCCCGAGGGCGCCTCTGCACCGCCAGCCGCAGTCGAGGCAACGTCCGTGATCGCTTGCAGCAGCGAATCAGAATCTGACGTAGCAAGGTCCTGCATGTCTTCGATACTGGGTTCTTCAAAATCACGACCATCGGCAAATGCGGGATCACCTCCGGGCAGCTCGTCGAGATACTCGACTTGTATCGGTGCCGTTGCGGCGCTCTTGCGGGTTGTTAGCCAAAGCATGAACAGCAAGAAAACCGCGAAGCCGACTAAGTACAACATCGCAACGATCATGCTCGACACACGATCGTGTGCAGAGACTTTCAGTTGCGGTTCGTTTTCAACTTCGATTGCGATGACTCAGCCCTCAAACCTTGCGTCAGGACGAATCTCGAGATACCACGCTTTCCATTCTTCAATGGCCGCGACGATGTCCGTTTTTGAGGGATTGTCGGAAAGCCCGAAGCCCTCGAATTTTCGGCTCACAAACCGCAAGCCATTACGGGCCTCACGGCTTACGCGAGGATCCGGATCGCTAAGTGCGTAGATCAGAATTGGCACGTTGTCGAGATTGCAGATCTTCGAAAGGGTTTTTACAGCAACCATTCTCGCTTCGTATGATTCGGCGCGAACGAGACGACGCATTTTTTGTTGTTGCGTGGCAAGTGCTTTGGGCGTTTTCGCAATCGGCATCGACATCCGTGCAACCGAGTCAAAATCGGGATGCGATTCGTTTTCGAGGATCTCTATCAAAGAACTTGAGCTACCCTGAAACGGCGTACCAACGATCTGGCCGTTCTTCATTTTCATTTTGCCCGACTTCGGCAAACCTCGGCCGGCAACTAGCAAACCGTCGAAGGAATCAGCCTGTTTAGCGATCGCTTTTTGTGTGTTGCGAAGCAAGAAGAGAATCACAAATGCCGTATCAGCCGTTTTGCCATTGCCACTTTGTAAGTCCCAAGCACCGTTTCCATTCTGCTTTTCCCGCAACATTCGCACGCCATCATTGTACCAGCCCGGCTCTTTCGTAGTCCGTCCCTCTGCAACATCTTTGAAGCTCTTGTAACGCTCCAGGATATACAAATAGTAGGCCGTGTATTCGGGCGGGTTGATGATGTAGTTTTTGTAGAACCACTTGTCACCGTCGCGGATGGCGGTCTTTAGTATCGGTTCGCTAAGCACCTCGTCTGGCTTGCGTCCCTCTACGGTTGGGACCTGAGTCACAATCAACTCAAGCGCCGGAGGCAAGCCGTTATCATCCACAGCTTTTTGGTTGAGCTGATCGTTAGTGAAGCCAAGCATGCCCGAGCAGATGTATAAGCTGCCAACACCCGCTGCTGCGAGCGAGTGGCGAACTTCTTCTTGTTCTACTCGACGGAAGGAACCCGGATCTTCGCCTTGGTAACCCCACCCGCCTAGTGGATCCTGCGTTCGCAGCAACCAATTCGTAGCATTACGAATCTTCTCGTCGGACATTTTCGCTGCGCCCGTAGCCTTCGCCGTCCAAGCAAACAGAATCGCATACTGCGTCATAGACGTATCGCCGGTTGGCCAATCGGGGCGGCCTTCCGGATATCCCCATCCGCCGAAAACCTTTTGTCGTTTCTCAAGCTCTTTGATGAGGAGTTTTATTTGGGGACGATAAAGTGTCGGATCGAGCTCACAAAGGAACAGCCCCACCACGGCAATTTGGTAGATCGACGACAAGCGACCTTCGATCATCTCTTCCGAGATGCACCAATCCAAGCAGTCTTTGCGTGCCGCCTGGACTAGGCGATTCGATTCCGGCTCATCGGCTTTGAGCAACGCCAGTGCTACTAGCACTCGTCGTTCTTCCGAATAAATGTCGGTCGAATTGAGAAAGTTAATGCCTTTTCGAACTAGCCGCTGCACCTCCGGACTTTCCGGGGTAAACGCGTTTGCACTAACTGTTGGGATTAGCAGGCATGACAAAACAAGGCAAACGCGTATCACGGCTCTCTTGTTTCGTTGGATCACCGTATGCTGCCTCGTCTTTAGGAACTCCCGCCTTCACCGAACGGCAAGACGTTTTGGAAAGCGTGAGTCTGTCAATCCACTTTGACCCACTCAGCCGGAAAAACCACCTATTTCCCATCACTTGATGGTAGTTAACCCATGACGACAGTGTCAAGTTTACCGTGTTCGATGTTCGGGCTTGTGAGTCTCAGCGTTATCGAATTGCAACCAACTGCACGAAGTTGGAACCGTACCTGGTCACACTTTGAACCAAGCTCAGGAAGCAGCAGAAATGCCCAGCTGCCCTATCCTAGGTCGATACCACCGGCACAGACGGATGCGTCAACGATGCTGCTGGCACATGTCGCCACCCAGACCGTCTTCTAGGGTTTGCACACATTGGCGAGCGAAGTACACTTTGTTGCTTCACACGAAGGCCAGATAGCTCAGTTGGTAGAGCAGTGGATTGAAAATCCACGTGTCGATGGTTCGATCCCGTCTCTGGCCACTTTTCTTTTCGCAGCTCTCCGCGAACGTCGAGTCCCCACAACGTCCAGCATGCCGGTTATGCGACGCGGACTTCCTCCTCAAGCGGCGGATTTCCTTTTTGCGGATCTAGGAGCTAGTCATGGTCGAAGGCTACCTACGCTGACGACTGTCTGTCTCGTTGTCGCCTCTGTGTTGTTGTCTGCCGAACGTTGGTTTCGAGGCGACGAGTAAATACCAAGCCTCGCTACTCAAATCTGTGCCAAAAAACTTCTTCGGTAGATGCGAACCGAATCGGCGACTTTCCCTCTTACCCTACATAACGAAAAGGAGGAAACGCCCAATGATTCGACAAACAAACACAAATGACTCAGTACTTGGAATTCTCCACGTGCGATTTGAAGGTCGAAGCTGCGATGTGCCGCTGAGCGACCTCGATGTCGGAAACATGTCATCGGACGAGCAAGTCAAGAACCGACTCGCTGAGTACCTAAGCGTACCGGCACAGAAGTTCACGTACTACAAAGTCGATCGACACGAAACTGGCAACATGACCGTCCGACCCGAAGCCGTTTTCGGTTAAGTGAAAATTCGTTTTCGCTTTTGCCAGACACAAGTCAAGCAACAACCGTAACCCACGACAAGAGCCTACAAACACTCTCCCGTTTTAACCGGGACGTATCAGGTTCGATTCCTGAAATCTCTCCCTTGGAGGGATATTGGTAGAACGTCAGTTCAAAGCTCTTGCGACTCTTACGGGAACTGCTTGCGATCCGACACGGTTCATCGATGCGACAGATACTGCGGAACGAAAGCCGCACAGAAAACACACCGAAACGCAGGTGAAACTCAATGGGCCGAGTTCCACACTTCCAATGTGGCTGTTGCGGGTTCGACTCCCGTCACCTGTTCTTGCCGGATTCGATCAAGCAATTCAAGAAACAACCCGTACCCAACAGCAGAAGCATACAAACAAGTTCTGTGGAAGAACACCAGTTCAGAAAACTGGAAGTTTCGGTTCGAATCCGAAGTTTCATCAACAGCTTATGTGACTTGTACGGGTCTATTTTTCTTCGTTTACCCCGCCCTCTGATGGTAGGCAGTTGAATCTGCACGGCTCGTTCCGGATGGGGTTAAACGCAACAACAAAACGGAAAGGAGCAACCAATGGCTACGAATGAACAAGACATCCGATTGGACATCCTCAACACGCTGTTGACGACTCCACACCGCAAGCTGGACGAAGTGCACGAGACGCACGAACTCTTCATCCAATGCGACCCGTTGTTCTACGTTCGCTTGGCGGCGTGGTACTTCGAGAACGGTGACGTCCGCGACCACAAGGAAATCTTCATCGTGAACCTCGTCTTGAGTAAGTTCGAGGGTCACCGCGAAGTCGGTTTGGCGTTGCTACGTAAGCTTCCGCCTTACCAGGTTGCTCGTGTGGTGGACTTTATCCACGGTCGTAAGCGGACGCGTACGGTTAAGGCAGCAAACGCAACGGATGAACAGCGATCAACGGCAGCGGCACGCGATGCGAAGCAGCGTCAGTCATTGATCCGCAGTCTGTTCAGTACGAACCAGACTCAGATAGACGGCGAAACTGCGGAGACGCAGGCAACGCTGAAGGTCACGGAAGAGTTCGGTTTGTTCCGCAACTTACCGCGTGCAATGCGAACGGAAGTTACGCGTTACTTGCGTGAGCGAGAAGCCGACAACGAATGGCTCGACAGCAGCGTGCTGCAGGCTCGCAAGAGTTTGAAGCGGCTGTACGCGTTGTTGCACGTCAAGCCAAACGAGCGTGCTCAGCAGATCTTGTTTGACAACGATCCACCGAGTGATAGCCGACTTTACGCTTTACGTCAGCTTGCAGCAGCCGATAGCCCGGCGGCTCAGGCTCGGGCGATCGTCGAAAACAAGATCCCGTACCGAGTCGCCGCAACGGTAATCAAGCAGATGACGCCGGCCGTGTTGGTGGCCTTGATCGAGCGCATGAGCGCTCAGGAATTAATCAACAACATGGCTTCATTGAAGCGACGCGGCGCATTGGACGTTGCCGAGATCAAGCAGTTGGTCGAGGCAAAGTTGGGCGACGCAAAGACGGCGAAACGAGTGAGTGCTTTCAAGGCCGAGCGTGCAATCGAAGCTGCAAACGTCAGCAACGACCTGCGTGAAGCATTGGAAGACGTTGCCGACACGCAGGTGAAGGCGAAGGGACGCATCAGTCGGCCGACGGCTTTGTTTATCGACAAGTCGTCTTCGATGGACGTGTCAATCGAATTAGGTAAGCGAATCGGTGCAATGGCTTCGGCGGTTGCAGACAGCGATTTGTTTGCTTACGCGTTCGACACGATGGCGTACGAAGTGAAGGCCGAAGGCACGGACTTGGCAGGCTGGGAAAAGGCATTGTCAGGTATCAAGGCTGCTGGCTGCACATCGTGCGGTGTGGCTTTCAAGTACTTGATTCGCAACAAGCAGTACGTCGAACAGATCGTGATGATCACCGACGAAGGTGACAACACGGCACCGAGCTTTGTACAGGGCTTGCTGGAATACCGCAAGGAAATGAAGGCAGACCCGTCGGTCACGATCGTGCGTACGCCGCACGGTACGGACCACGTCGAGCGACAGTGCAAGTCACACGACATTGATGTGGCGGTCTTCCAGTTCGCTGGTGACTACTACGCTTTGCCGAACTTGATTCCATTGTTGGCCCGACCTTCGAAGCTGGATCTGTTGATGGACATCATGGACTACCCGCTGCCGGAGCGTAAGGCAGCCTAGCTCTGTCCATCGACAAGAGATAGTTAACGCGTGGCTCTGGGTGCAAACTCAGAGCCACGTTTCTTTTCACCCTTCCTCGAGGAGGGTGGACTTATGTGGGAAGGAGACAGTCCAGCAGACCCGCAAGGTTCTGGAACAACTCATCAACGAAGGAACCTCGACCGGTACGGTGGCTAACTCGAGTCGCTGTACCGCTCATTTTGCCGAAGCCATGAAGAAGCCAAACATCAACAACTTGCTATCGAAGTTCGCGGCCCAAGAAGAAGACTTCATGGCGCGGGAGTTTATTGCTGCAAAGCTACGGGGTACAGACGTTAACGTTCGCGTCGGTGGAGCCATTTGCCGTATGCGCACACATCCACGTCGCTACGAAGGTATTGGCATCTTCCGACCGAAGTCTACTTCCGAAGCCGAACTCGTGCGTGAAGCAACGCTTACCGAGCGAAGCCGCTACTTGAATATGCTGCCGCGTCTCAAGCTGATCATCGAATGTCGACGTGGAACACAGTGGATGGGCCGTATGGCGAATCGTTCGGACGCTCGGTTTGCAATCGACGGTGCCGTGCCGATTCACATGGCTCTCGACGTGCAAACATTCGACGTTGTCGTGGCGCGATTCGATTGTCGACAGTTTTGGTTCGATGAAGTGGATATGGCTCAGCCACCGATGACAGCTATTTCACTTCGCAACGCATTGGATGCTCAAGTTCACCCGCGCGATTTGGAGATTTCGGACGTAACGCCGGAACTCCGAGACGCCTACGCGGTGAACTATCGCCGACGTTACGAGCCAGTTGCGGCGAATGCACAGGCGGAACCGATCGAGGTCGAACCCATGAGTGCAGACGCAGTTCGCAATCGCTTGCGTGACAACTTGACACACGCCGGTGCAGAGCTTGTCGATTACGCCGAACATGGCGACGGTTTTCGCGTCACTTACAAGGTCGACGGCAAGCAGCACATTTCGTCGCTCGACAAGAGTGACCTGACAATTCAGTCGGCAGGTTTTTGTTTGGATGACTTAGACCGCGACTTCGACCTAGCAAGCCTCGTCGGTGTCGTGCGTGAAGGTTACCAAACCGAACAGATGTATGACTACGACCACTAACGATCTGTGACGGGCGTCACTTGCGCCCGTCACATTTTGGAGTTGAAATGGCAACTACAACAAAGCAACGACGCATGACTCCGACGATCGAGCACTGTTGGCTTGTGGTCGGTCACCGCCGAGGTAACTTTTGGCTCGGCCGACTCGTCCAGCCGACGGTCGGTTCGGTCGCGGAAGTTGAGTTCGATCCACATTGGGTGATCGCTCGTGAAGAACAACGCGGTGACGTGATCGGCTTCTACCATACGCACCCGGGCGGACGTCCCTGCCCGAGCAAGCGCGATTTGCACACGATGCGTGCCTGGACCGACTCGTTTGCCAAGCCGTTGTTGTGCTTTATTGAAGCATCCCAGATGGTCGGTTGTTTTTTGTTCGATGAGATTGAGCAGGATGGTCTTTCGATCGCATGTCAGCGTTTCCCGCGCGGAGCGATTGTCGCCTACGAAAGTGAAACCCTTTTTTGATGGTGGAGCCATGACACACTTCATTCACGAAAACGAATACCGCGGAAGCAAATTGCTTACCAAGCTCGCCGAAACTCGGGTCGTACTTTGCGGCGCTGGTGCGCTCGGCTCGTTGCTAGCAGACAACTTGATCCGCCAGGGATTCAAGCGACTTCGCGTGATCGACAGGGATCGTGTCGAAGAACACAACATCAATACGCAGTTGTACGGACTCACGGACGTCGGAGCCCGCAAAGCTGAAATCCTTCGCAACCGACTGTTCCGCAGCGTTCAAGTTGAGATAGATGCAGTAGCACAAGAGCTCACGACCAAGAATTGCTCAAAGCTCTTGCGCAACGCTGACGTGATTATAGATGCGTTCGACAACTCGGCTTCGCGTCGGCTCGTGCAAACGTTTACGCGCGAACACAGCGTAGCTTGTTTGCACGTTGGTTTGTTTACAGACTACTGTGAAGCCATGTGGGGCGAGCGGTACGACGTACCCAAAGATGTGATGGGGGATGTTTGCGAGTACCCTCTCGCGCGAAACATTGTCATGCTTGCCGTAACAATCGCCTCGGAAGAGATTGTTCGCTTCATCTCAACAGGCGAGCAAAGAGATTGGTCGGCGACACTGGGCGACTTTGCAGTTACCGCTTTTGGTGACGCGCTACCCGCCAGCTAGCCTGAGATTGAAACGAAAAAAGCCGCGGTTCGTGCCGCGGCTTTTTGCATTTACTGTGGGTCCTCAAGTCGATGCGAAACGAAGGTGAGTCCCGCAAAAACAAGCTGTTGGGCTTGTCTTAGACCTGATCTTTCAAAGCCTTGAGTGGTCGGATTTTGACCACGTTACGAGCAGGCTTTGCCTTGATGATGATGTCTTCACCGGTGAAAGGATTCTTGCCGGGTCGAGCTTTCGTTGCTGGCTTACGTTGAACAGTGAACTTGCAAAGACCAGGAATTGAAAACATTCCAGGTCCTCGTTTTCCAAGCGATTTGCCAATGTCACCTGCTAGTGCCTCTAGTACGGCACCAACTTCTTTTTTCGAAAGTTCGGTTTGCTCCGCCAAGCTATTCAAGATTTCAGTTTTGGTTGGAGCTTTTTTTGCTGCTTTGGCCATGTCTACTAATGCCCTCCTTGGGTCCATTCGTAAAAGGGGATAAGTGAATTTGTATGTGATCGTGAAAGGTTAGCTTACGATTTACGACATGATGCAAATTCTCACGAGGGCATTGTTTAATCCTGGAAAAACCAAAACGCAACCCGAAAAGGGGCATATTTCCCCCGGGAAAACCACATTTCGCAAAGATAATGTGCAAAAACCCTGGTAATCTTCGACTTTTTCAGTCGGTTTCGGCCTCACGCACGTGAATTGAATAACCGTGTTGGAAGGCATCATCACATCGTTTATGGCCCTTAAGCATTACAGTCAAAGACACTTGTGCGTGGCCTCCAAAGCAGCGATACGATACGATTGCAGAGTCGTAAGGACGCCGTGAATTCCGGATTTCATTCGCGAAAATCGTGAGCTAATTCGAGCGTAACCATCGTCGCAGGAGCAAATATGTTCGGCCATCAACTCGCACAACCAACTCGATTCCATAAGTGGATTTGGTCCCTGCTCGGGATCATCGTGATGGGTACGTGGGTGGCCCCATCCGCGAATGCTCAGTTTGGCAGAACTTACGGTCAGCCAAGTTCGCTGCCCGTTTTTCTGCCAGCACCTCGAGAACTTCAGCGTGAACTAACCCGCGCCGCCGACGACATTGAGCAAGAGAATTTCGTTGACGCCATCACGCGACTGGACTTCATCCTTAACGGTCAAGAAAAAGCCAACGAAAAAGATGACATTCAAAGCGAAGACTTCTTCCTGCCGGCACGGAAGGGCAAACCACGTGTTAGCATCAAGCAAGAAGCCGACCGCCTGATAAATTCTTTGCCGCCGAAAGGGCGCGCCGCATACGAACTATCCTACGGCACCGAGGCTGCTCAACAACTAAAACAAGCTATCGCCAACCGCGACTACCTGGCCATCGGTGAAATTTCACGACGCTATGGAAATACAAACGCGGGGGAAGAAGCAACATTGTTGCTCGGGCGAAACCGACTGGCGAAGGGCGACTCAGTAGAAGCCATCTTGCACTTCCAACGTCTCGCCAGCAATTCGCATGCATCGGAGCGATTCGGCGCGGAGCTGAAGCTACTTCATGCGATGGCACTGCAATTGTCTCGACGAAAAGAAGAAGCCAAGAAAATCATCGCCGATGTGAAGTTGCCCGCCAACAGTCCACTGACGAAGAATCTTGACGCAGACAATCTGAACACACTGCTGACGATGGTTCCCAGCGTTGCCAAAGGGGAAGATGGACTCAATGAATGGCCGATGTTTGGCGGCAATCTTCGGCGCACAGGCAGCACAAATGCCACCATGCCAACGCGCTCGTTCGCATGGGATTTGCCAAACACAGATTCGGTCGAACAGAAAAAACTCGCCGACCAGGCAAAAAAGCTCCACGGGTCCGGCATCACGCCGGTGCTCCACCCGATACTGGTTGGTGATTGGCTCTTGGCAAGGTCGACGGACTGGCTGGTTGGAGTACCGATCAAATACGGCAGTCGGGAATGGAAGTTCCCGTCGTGGGTAGAAAAAAACAATATCCGAGAAAACCAACGCGACAACCTTATAAAGACCCGCGTTTGGAGCAGCTCGCTCTACGGACAAGTCAGTAGCGACGGCGAATACGCGTACGTGATTTCGAACGTCCCGGAAAGCGTTACCAACACAAACCTTCAGGCGATGACGAACGAACTGGTAGCATTAGAAATCGCTGGCGAAGGAAAACTGAAATGGATCGTGGGCAAAGATGACGCCAACCACGAACCGGCACTTCGCGGAATGTTCTTCTTAGGTCCACCATTGCCGATCGGCGATTCGCTTTTCTGCGTCGGCGAGCGCAACGGCGAGATTCGCGTCATGGAACTACGGAAGACCGACGGCAAACTGCTTTGGTCGCAGCAATTGGCACACGTCGAATCGAACATTCGAGATCGCTCTGCCGGTTCGCGCCGCTTGGCGGGAATCAACTTGGCTTTCGCCGATGGAGTACTCGTTTGTCCCACGTCGACCGGCGGAGTCATCGGTATCGAACTTTCGCAGCATCGATTCATGTGGGGCCACGAATATAAGCCTCGCACCAATCAAGTTAACCGTCGTACTAGCGTCCCCAATCCAATCAACCACTGGCGAGACAACTGGGCCATGATCGACAACGGTCGACTGGTGCTAACGCCGTGGGACTCCGATGAGATGTTTTGCTTGGATTTGCTCACTGGTGAAAACCTTTGGAAACAAAAGGTCTCGCGTAACGGCGCGCTGTATGTAGCTGCGATCCACAACGACCAGATTATCGTGGTGGGCAAAGATTCCGTCTTCGCAATATCGGCCAACGATGGATCGCAATCTTGGCGCCGTTCTCTACGCGGTGGACCGTCTGGCCGAGGCATCAAAACCGGCTCACACTACTTGTTAGCGACGACGGAACCAGAGCTGATCAAAATCAATTTGGACAACGGAGAGATTGTCGACAGCATCGAAACGATCGACGCACTTGGAAATCTCGTCGCCAGCGAAGACATGATCATTTCGCAAAACGCACTTTGGCTTCGCGCGTTTTACCAGCGAGACAAACTCGAGGCTCGAGTCGAACGCCAACTTGCAAAAAACCCCAAAGACCCATGGGCATTGGAACACCAAGGCGTTTTATTACTCGAGGACTCCAAGCGAGCGGAAGGCGTAAAGAAACTCCTTGAAGCGATTGCGAATTACCCTGCGGACGAACCTGGCCTCGCGTTCTTCGCGAAAAAACGTTTGGTTGATAGCAGTTTTAAGATGCTCTTAGAGGACGGTGGCCCCGACACGTTGGAGCTGGCTCGAGCCATCGAACCGTATCTGGATAGTCGCAAGGAGGAATTCCTCAGTGTGATGACAATTCGAAATCAAAAAGAGGGTCGTTTGCTGGAGGCTTTTCAATCCAACCTCCAACTGTACGAACGACTGGTTCAGGAAGACGTAGACTACATCGCCGAACCGAAAATGAAGACGTTCGGCAAACGACAAATCGTGGCAAGCCGTTGGCATCGCAGCATGTTTCATCGTCTTTGGAAGGACGCATCGGACTCGCAGCGAAAGCAAATGGGGATGCTTGTTCGGCAAAGTCTTGCGGACGCGCCAGAAGCCCTGCGTTGGACGATGCTCAAAACCATGCAAGACATCGACTTCGTACATGAAGACTATTTAGTCGCGATCGAGGAGCAATTGTTGAAAGCCGGCAAGAAGCCGTACGTGGAAGGTGCATTGCTGCGACTTGCGAAAAGCCCCGAAACGACGGTTGCAGCACGGGCAACGTCCTTGCTGGCACAGCTTTATTTGTCGTCCGGACAAATGGTCGCCGCGGCAAATCAGTATCGTCGACTGAACGATGAGTTCGGAGAAGCAAAAATTGATGGCGACAAGTCCGGAGCAGAGATTACCGAAGCTTTGCTCGACGAAAATGCCAAACTTCGCGAGCACTACGAGACCAAACTGGCGTGGGGGCACGGGCTAGTCAAAACCGCCCGAAGTAAACCGAAGCCCGATCCAAAACAGCAACAAGCACAGCCAAACTATCAACTGTATCGGGCCGGGAATGGATTGAGCGGGTTTCTACCGGTCGCTTCTGAATCCAACACAGACTTCCAAGCGGATCTGACATGGGGGGTGACACGCTCGGGGCAAATTTCACGGTTGGAGATTCGTGATTCACTGGGACAAACCATTTCTACCCTCAGCACGCCATTCCCTTCCGTCCGCAAAGGCCGAGAACCCAAGGTGCTTACTTTCGGGCATCTTGCCGTCGCGGTACTCAGCAACGGCGTCGTTGCGATGAATGGATTGCAAAACGGTTTGGACGGAATGAACTCGGAGCTTTGGAAAAAGACGAGTACTGCAGTCGGTGTCGCGCCTACTAGCCAGATCCGAAAAATCAACTTTGGGAAACTGAGTTCACTGTCTCGACGAATTGAAACAGGACCTTCTGGTCGCAGCCAGATTTCACTGGGTTCGGTATCCGACCGAGGCATTGTATTGCGGCAAGGAGGTGACCTAGTTTGTCTCGATCCGGAAACCGGTACAACGTTGTGGATGCGTGATGACTTACGCGTAGAGGCAGAGGTTTGGGGCGACGAAGAGTTCGTGTTCGTCCACGTGCCAGAACGCTATCCAGATGGCGGCGGAAACGCACGAGTATTCTCAGTCCTCGATGGCACCGAACTCGAATCGAGACCCGCACCTCAACAGGACAATCGTGTCCGCGCGTATGGCTCGCATGTTTTAACGTGGCAATACGACGTCGGTGGTTCAATGGATCTCGGCACCCCGATTACCCTAGACTCGCCTCGATTGGTCGACGACATTTTCCAGGCCAAAAATCCGCTGCCAAACGAAAAAGCCGATACGAAAATCATCGGGCCCGCAAACCGACTCGAATTGCGAAATCTTTTCGAGCGAACAAAACGATTTGAGTGGTCACGAGTTTATGGAGCCCAGGCTCGAGCAACCTGGGTAAACCATACGGAACTCGCAGTATTCGATCCCGACACTTCGAAACTAGATGTCATCTCGGTATTGGATGGCGAAGATAAGCTCTCAGTCACCCTCGAACCAGAAGTGCGAGTGGATACACTCACCGTATTGCAGCGAGGAGGATTGTATCTCGTCATCGTGGGTGAAAATTCCGACGGCAAAATAAACGGCAAGCGATTGTACCGAGCCCCCGACTCGGGTGTACCGTTGCAAAACCTTGAGGTCTACGGTTTCTCCACAGATGGCGAAATGACATGGGCCATTCCCGCGAGGTTGAAGAACTTCCAACACTTGCCCACCAATGCCAACGGAATACCAATCGTCGTCTTCGGCCGCCAAACAGAATTGACGCCCAACCGATCGCAGCGAACGTTCGAATCTGTGGTCCTCGATACACGCGACGGGCACGCAGCGTTCACAAACTCGAATACTTTTACAGGCGTACAACGATACGAAGTCAAGGGACATCGAGACTCGGGAAAGATCGATTTGGTTCTGCCAGCTCGAAACGGCGATTGGACGCTAGAGTTTTCTGATGAACCTCGCGCTCCATCGATTCCGTATGGATACGCAGCCGATGTTACGAAAAAGCCCGGGCAAGACATAGGTTCATCCATCCTGAAAACAATCCTCCCAGGCACTTCCGCAGAGGAAGATATCAACGCAGGGGGTTTTTGAATCATCCGACCAGTCTCACTCTCCGGTGTTTCGAAACTCTGGCTACCCAATTAAACTCGTTGACTGACGAAAACTGTCAACAAAAGAAATAAGTCGACAAACTGTTGGCAATGGGTCGGCAGCTGTGGTCACAATCAATAGATTCGCGTTTTGTACTTGTTGCAAAAAGATCGCACCACTACACAAGTCCTCGGAACGATCACCGCACTCAGCTCACATGGATTCACTTCGAAAGTAGCGTATGTCCGAAGCAGGCAAAATTGATGCTCAGGCCGTCTCACGATTGGCCCAGGCGCGAGAACAAATTGTTGACCAACTAGGAAAGGTCATCGTCGGACAAGAATCCGTCATTGAAGAACTATTAATCACGCTGTTCGCAAGAGGACACTGCTTGCTGGAGGGTGTCCCAGGCTTGGCGAAGACGCTGATGATCAGCACGCTGTCCAAAACGATGGATTTGTCATTCAGCCGAATTCAGTTTACGCCCGATCTTATGCCCGCAGACATCACGGGCACCGAGATTCTGGAAGAAAACAAATCGACGGGTGCTCGCGAGCGACGATTCCTTCAAGGACCTATGTTCTGCAACGTGTTGCTCGCGGACGAAATCAATCGAACGCCACCGAAAACGCAAGCAGCTTTGCTCGAGGCGATGCAGGAACGACAAGTGACTGTTGGGCGCGAACGCTATCCGCTGGAGAATCCGTTCTTCGTGCTCGCAACGCAAAACCCGATCGAACAAGAAGGAACGTATCCGCTGCCGGAAGCACAGCAAGACCGTTTCATGTTCAAGATCTTCGTCGAGTATCCGTCGTTTGACGAAGAGTTCGAAGTCGCACAACGAACCACCACCGGCGTCGCCGAAGAAGTAAAATCCGTACTCAATGGCGCAGAGATTACTTCGCTACAAGACTTGGTTCGCCAAGTTCCGATCTCCGAGCACGTGATACGCTACGCGCTGTCGCTCGTCCGACAAACTCGCGTCGGCAGTCCTGGCATCCCCGATTTCGTCAACGAAATGTCGTCATGGGGCGCTGGTCCGCGTGCGGTGCAGTTTCTCATCCTAGGCGGCAAGGCACGTGCGCTATTGCATGGACGAACCCACGTTTCCACGGAAGACATCGCAGCCCTGGCCAAACCAGTACTACGTCATCGAGTCGTCGTAAACTTTGCCGCTCAAAGCGATGGCTACACCTCTGACAATATCATCGAAAAACTGCTCGAAGCAACTCCAACGAAAGAAGACGAGCTCACACGCGATGCCCGATTCCAGAAGATTTTTGCATCCTGAGGCGATCAAACGGATTTCGCGTCTCGACTTACGGGCACGACACATCGTCGAAGGGTTTCTCTCGGGGATGCATCGCAGTCCATATTTTGGGCACTCGATTGAGTTTCGCCAACACCGTGAATACGCGCCAGGTGATGACCTGCGACACGTCGATTGGAAGGTATGGGCTCGCCAAGATCGGCTTACCGTCAAGCAATACGAAGAAGACACAAATCTTCGCTGCACGCTGCTCGTTGATGTTTCGAAAAGCATGGCGTATGGCAATGGTCCGATGAACAAGTACGAGATCGGCTGCACCATCGCAGCCAGCTTGGCGTATTTGATTCTCAATCAACAAGACGCCGTGGGTTGCGTATCTTTCGACGAAAAGATCCGCCAAACGGTTCCCACGCGAACGCGTCGAACTCACTTGAATTCGATCATCGAATCACTTTCCGCCCAAAGTCCAAACGAAAAAACGGACATGAATGCGTTACTGCGACAAGTAGCGGAAACGTATCCGCGGCGTGGCATGATCGTGTTGATATCTGATTTGCTGACTGATCGCGATCCTCTTTTCAAAGGCCTCAAACTTCTCCGGCAACGCGGCCATGATGTTCTGATACTGCACGTGATGGACGACGATGAATTGGATTTCCCCTTCGGCGGCCCAACACGTTTTGAAGGTTTGGAATCCGAAGACGCACTTAACTGCAACCCAAAGGCACTTCGCGAAGGCTACCTAGCTGCTCTCAACGAGTTCCTCGAAGAAGTCCGACACACCAGCGCGAAAAATGCCATCGACTACAAACTCATTCGAACACGCGAACCGCTGGATGCGGCACTCGCGCAGTTCATTAGTTCGCGAATGGGGATGCTGCGGTCATGATGCCAGCTAGGAGCGGTCAGACGTCGTCACAACGCGAGTGGAAAATGAAACCTCCAGCTTCGGCGGAGGTAATTTAAATGCAGTTCCTTTTCCAACCACTGACCATGGCGTTCCTGCTTGTGCTGGTCCCCTTGTTGATCCACCTGATCAACTTGATGCGCCAGCGCAAGGTCGAGTGGGCGGCGATGGAGTTCTTGCTAAAGAGCCACAAGAAACATCGGCGCTGGATTTGGTTGAAGCAGTTCTTACTTTTGCTGCTACGGATGCTTGCCATTGCATGTGTTGTCGCGATGCTGGCGGGGCTGATCACGCAAGACCAAGCTTCGTTTCTCAGCGGCCAAGCGACTCACCATTATATTTTGCTCGATGACAGCCTTTCGATGGCCGATCGCAGCAGCACGGGCCGTGCCTTCGACAGTGCTACGCAGGCACTCACGCGAATTGCTGATCACCTAGCGAACGAGCCCACCGATCAAAAGGTCACGCTACTTCGCTATTCGCAGACAACTAAAGATGTCGGCAACGCGGAAGACGCATCGGCGGCGGATCTCAACGCGGCAACGGTAGACTCGGGATTCGTCGAAACGATGGAAGCTCAAAAACGCCGCTTTGATGTTTCAGAACTCGCGGCGGGTCCTGGTCCAGCCGTTGAGTTTGCCAAACAACTAATTGCCAATTCATCCGAAAAGCGACGCGTCGTCTACATGCTGTCTGACTTTCGTGCCCATGAATGGAGCCAATCGTCTCAGCTGAAAGAAAGTCTTCGCACCCTTCGCAAGCTCGACGCAGACGTGCATCTGGTCCGTTGCAGTCCCTCCCAGCATCAAAACCTCGCTATCACGGAGGTAGTCCCCGATGCGGGTACCTTGGCGGCGGGAGTGCCGATGCTGGTCAACGTGAAAGTGCAAAACTACGGCCCCACGGCCGCACAACAAGTCACCATTCGCGTGTCGGCAAAGTCATATCCTTCCGATGTATTTGTGAGCTATGACCAAGACGTCGAAGAAGAACAAATTACCACGCTAGTCATTGACGAAATTCCCGCGGGCGAATCGGCTTCTCGGCAAGCTCAGTTGAAATTCGATCGCGCCGGCCAACATCTGGTCGAAGCCACGCTCACCGGCGACGCGCTGATGGAAGACAACCAGCGACGTTGCCTCGTTGAGATTCCAGCCGCGGTGCCTGTATTGATGATCGACGGAAGCGGCCAAGACGAAGAATCGTTTTACCTTGAGTCGATTTTTTCGCCGGGTCGTGTCGTGACTGGCATCAACCCCGTGTCTCGTTCAGTTACATACCTGCGCGATGCCACCGACGAAGAACTCAATCGATACGCGGCAATCTATATCTTGAACGTGGAACGGATCGATCCCAACGGCGTGAGCGCACTCGAACGCTATGTGAGTAGCGGTGGTGGACTCGCGATTTTCTCTGGACCGAACGTCGATCCAGCGTTTCTAGTTGAGATGCACGGTGGCGGCGAAGGCTTGTTCCCTGTTCCCGTCCGAGGTGCTAGGGACCACGTACGAGGCTCTACGAATGTGCCCGACTTGCAAGCAAGTGATCACCCGATCTTCCGCGTGCTCGTGGATGAAGGTGGAAACAATCGCCCACTCGCGAAACGTATTCGTATCAATCGCTACCTTGGTCCCGATCCCGACACGGATTTTGAAGGGCTACCACAAGCGAAAATATTGGCGCAGCTATCGAACGGCGATCCCGTCGTCGTCGGACGTAGTTTTGGCCAAGGCGAAGTCATCGCGTTTCTAACAACAGCATCTCCGGAATGGAACAACTGGGCGATGGGGCCGAGCTATCCTGTGGTGATTTTGCAGTTGCATGGGTACCTTTCTTCGAATCAGCAGACAACACAAGCGGCTACGACTGGCGATCCAATCACGTTCCAATTGGACACAACCGAATTCCAACCGAACATAGAATTCGTCGTACCCCGACCTGCCCTCACGGCGGAAGCCCCAGCTTCAACGAACATCAAAAAGAACGCCGAACCAGCTCCGGCGGATTCACCGCTGCTCACGTTTTTGCTTGGCGGCACTTCTGACGCACGGAATGGAGAAACCGACCGCAGCGGTGTTTACGTAGCTCAACTGACAAGTCTCGATGGTCAATCAAAACAACGACGCTTCGTCGCGAATCCGCCTACCTCCGAAAGTGACCTGGCGATTTTAGAGTCACAGGAACTGAGTACACAGTTGGACGACCTGGGGGTCGAAATTCATAACGTCGACGAAATGCAGTACGAAGGAACCAACCAAGACGGTTTTTCATGGGGCCAGTTCTTGGCCGGAGCACTCGTGCTTCTCTTGTTGGGCGAACAATTGTTTGCATACTCGGCCAGTTACCATCCGAAAGGAGGTAACGAACGATGATCGGCATCCACGCGTTACTCGCCCAAGCCACAACGTTGCGGACGTACTTTGAATTAATGCGACTTCGTCAGCTCGACGAATGGTGGCATTGGTTGGTGCTTGCAATTGGGTGTCTACTTGTGCTGACAGCGGTCACGACCATGTACTTGATGGACGCCCGCGCCCTTGCGCGAGGTAAGCGCTGGCTCCTGCTGCTCTTGCGAATCTCCGCTTTTGCCGGACTACTTGTGTTCTTCTTAGATCTGCAAAAGCGGACAGAGCAAAAACTCGTCAAGAACAGTCGGCTGGCGGTCCTGGTTGATACAAGTCAAAGCATGGGAATCGCCGATATTCCCAGCGCTAGTCCGGACACTAACGAAACACGAATCCAGCAAGTCACGCGTGCGCTCGCCGATAGCCCGATGCTTGGATCGCTTCGTGAGAAGCACGACGTCACGATCTATCGTTTCGATGAAACCAATCAGCCAGTCGAAATGGCGATGTTCGGGCAAACGGGTGTCGACACAGAGCAACAAAGTGAGTCCTCCATCACCTCGATCGCTAGTCGTATCGCCGAAGCCAAAAAGTTCTGGCTTGCAGCGTTGGTACTGTTTGGCATTTCGCTACTCGCGTTCTTGCTGCATTTCGTTCTCGGCCGACTCACACGTACCGCAGAGGGCGAGTCGTGGGCTCTATTGGTAACAGTGTGTACCTTGATCGTTGGCTTAGTTCTTGTAGCGATTTCGAGCCTACGGAACGATGTCGGCCCTCGAGTTGCATTGGGTTGGGCTGAACCACCCACTGAAAACGTTATTCAAGAAGACACGTCCAGCGAGGACGAAGAGGCTCCGGTCGTCGCACAGAAAGATCCAAGCGAATTTGATTGGCCGTCGTTACTTGAACCACGCGGCGGATCCACGCGAATCGGCGACGCGGTCCGTTGGGTGCTCGCCCAAGAACGCGGCACACCGTTGGCTGGCATTGGCATCATCACCGACGGAAACAGCAACCGAGGCATCGAACTCAAAGAAGCAGCCGTAGTTTCGAAGGGCGTTGAAATCCCGATCTACCCAATTGGTATCGCATCAGATCTACCACCGCAAAACGTGCGACTCGTTGACCTAGAAGCACCCGCTCGTGTTTACCCCGGCGACGAGTTCAAAATGACAGGCTACCTGCAAGCGTACGGACTCGCTGGCAAAATCGTCACCGTGCAAATGGTTTCCCGATCCGCTGACAAGGAGGATGAAGAAGAAATCTTTGAGGCCGACATTGATGTGGAACTGGGTGTTGATGGCGAAGTCGTTGCGGTACCGATCACAGTGACGCCAGAAGCCGTCGGCAAACGGATTTACACTTTGAAGGTCGTCGAATCAAACGATTCATCAGCGAAGAACAAGGCGCCGCCGGAACAAATCATCGCGAAAGTTCGCGTTGTCGATCGCAAGTCTCGCATTTTGCTTATCGCCGGTGGTCCGACGCGAGACTATCGCTTCCTTCGCAACATGCTCTATCGCGACAAAGATTCGTCCGTTGATGTGCTGCTGCAAACGGCGGTCGATGGTATCTCACAGGAAGCCGACGAGATATTATTCGACTTGCCTCGCAATCCAAGCGAGCTGTTCGAATACGACACGATCGTCGCGTTTGATCCCGACTGGACTCAATTCGATCAAGCACAGCTCGAACTGATCGAACAGTGGGTCGCAGAAAAAGCTGGCGGACTGATCGCGGTTGCTGGACCGGTTCACATGGCAGGCTGGGCTGAGAACCGTCGTGCGCCCGCGCAGATCAACATTGTTCGACAATTGCACCCGGTTAACTTCAGTTCGTCGCGTATTGAACTTGGTCGATACGGCAGCACAACACCATGGCCGCTCGCGATCACGGGCGACGGTCGGTCAGCTCCGTTCCTGAACTTATCCGACGATGACACCGAAGCTGACTCGTGGACGGAGTTTCCTGGCGTCTATGGCTACTATCCGATTCGCGAAACGAAACCGGCTGCGACGGTGTTCGCTCGCTACTCCGACCCGCAAGCTTTCGTCGATGACCAAGCCCCGCCGCTAATCGTCGGGCAGTTTTATGGTGCTGGACGTGTTGTGTTCCTCGGCACGGGCGAGTTCTGGCGATTAAGGGCCATCGACAACGGATTCTTCGAACGCTTTTACACCAAGCTTATTCGATACGTTTCCGAAGGCCGCTTACTGCGTGACTCGAATCGCGGCTTGCTGCTGGTCGATAAAGACCGCGCACTCCGCGGCGACGCAATTGCCATCCGTGCCTCGGCTGTGGACATGCAATTCCAACCTTTGCGTGACGAAACGATCAACGTCACGCTGAAGCAGCCCAACGAAGAACTACAGAACATTGAACTCCGTCGCGCCGACGGCGGTCGAGAAGGCATGTACTCGGGGCGGTTTCTTGCGACACAAGCCGGCGACTACCAGCTTTCACTCAGCCTGCCAGGCGAAGGCGAACCGGTGGTCCTCGAACGCGAAGTCCGCGTCAAGCTGCCAAACCTCGAAGTCGAAAAGCCGCAACGTAACGACCCCGACCTGCAACTCCTTGCTTCAGCCACCGGCGGCAAGTACTACGTCGGATTGGAAAAAGCAATCACTGGCGAGGAATCACTGTCCTCGACCGTTGTGAGCAAACGTCGCGAGACTTTTTTGCCAGGTACGCCGGACCGTGATTTCCAACAGAAGTTACGAACCTGGCTATTGATATTTATTGCCGGGGCGTTGTTCCTTGAATGGCTGATCCGAAGACTTAGTAAACTAGCTTAGGAGATTTCGTTTAACCCAATCGCAGG
This sequence comes from uncultured Pirellulaceae bacterium, assembly GCA_964397295.1. Lineage (GTDB taxonomy): Bacteria > Planctomycetota > Planctomycetia > Pirellulales > Pirellulaceae > CAYNJG01. Next base: position 2,527 of record CAYNJG010000058.1, on the reverse strand, counting down.
TTAAACATTCGAATTGCAAATCTAACCATGTCCACTGCTACACCCGATAAAACGATCCGCACGCCGAATTCGATTTCGAAGTTGCTCGATGAGTTGCGTTCGCGAATCCGCCGCTATGTCGTCATCGAGGGTATTGCGATGACGATCATCTGGCTGGTCGTTGCGTTTTGGCTGATGCTCGCAATGGACTATCTGCCAGTACTACTGGGTGCGAACGAAATGCCACGCGGTGCTCGGATGGTATTGCTGGGCCTGACGGTGCTAGGCGTGCTGTTAGTTGCGTATTGGTACATTTTTCGACGCGTGTTTTGTACGTTTCGCAATTCCAGCTTGGCGATTCTAATCGAGCGACAGTTTCCGTCATTTCGCGATAGCCTTGTAACCACCGTCGAATTGGGCGGCGATCTCGATGATGTCGAGCAACAAGACCACGAAGCAATTCAAAACGCGTTGCCCAACTCGCAAGCCATGCTATGGGAAACAGTCGAAAACGCTGAGTCTAGCGTTGAGGATGTGGAGCTATCTCGTGTTTTCAATTACAAACCACTCGCGGGAAAAATCACCGGCGCCGTGGTCGCTGTTTTGTCCCTCGTTCTGCTCGGCATTTTCGGTGGCAATGTGTTGGGCATCGGAGCATCGCGACTGCTAGGACTCTCTAGTAATCCGTGGCCCCGACGTGCTGCTATCGAGATGGTGGGCTTCACCGACGACCAACGCAAGATCGCCAAAGGCACGGACTTCATCGTCCGCGTCCGCGCCGATGCCAACCGCGCCTACCCACCACCAGAACTCTGCAGCATTTTGTATAAAACCGACGATGGCGACAGCGGCCGCGTCAATATGAGCCGTGACGGCGAGCCACGCGGTGGCTTTCAATACTACGTGTTCAACGGCAAGCCATTCAAAGGAGTATTGAACGACATTCAGTTTGACGTGATTGGCTACGACCATCGCCTGCGTGACCAAACGTTAAAGGTCGTGCTAAGTCCGGTCGTGACCGCAATTCAGCTCGACAGCAAATTGCCGCCCTACATAGGCGACGTTCCACGCCAGGAAAAATGGACCCCGGGCCTTCAGCTGCCGATCGGCAGCCAAGTTCAGGCAACCATCGAAACCAGCAAGCCGCTTACGAGTGCATCCATCCGTGATATCGACAGTGGCCAAGAAGCGTCGTTCGACTTTTCATCCGAACCGAAAACCAGTTGGAATCTTGATCTTGGTTCACTCGCCGGCAGAAAGGCAATCTCGATTACGCTTAATGATACCGACGGAATCGCGAGCCTCGAACCACACTTGTTAACCATAGGTGCCGTCGAAGATACGATTCCAAACGTCGATATTTCTCTGCGCGGGATTGGAACCGCAATTACGGCACAAGCCAGACTGCCCATCGAAGGCACGATCAATGACGATTACGAAGTGAACCGTAGTTGGTTTGGCATCAAAATCGGAGACGAATCTCGCGAGTTCGAGTTCCCGTTGCCAGTCGACGGACCGATCGAAACGGCATTAGACTTACGTGAAGAATCCACAGCCGCCAGAGAAAAGCCAATCGTGCTCAAGCCGCAGGATCGCGTAATCTTCACCGTCAAAGCCAGCGACAAGTTTGACCTCGAAGGTGGAACACACACGGGCTCGAGCGACCCGACCGTGCTAACTGTCGTGCGTAGCGATGAGTTGTTAGCAATTTTGGATGGTCGCGAGTTGGGACTACGTCGTCGCTTTGAGCAAATCCGATCGGAAATGATGCAGTCACGTGATTCACTGGCTCGGCTGCGTGCTTCTTTTCGTGAAGATACAGAGACCGAATCCGCAGACGAAGAAGTGGATGTGAAAGCTGCCCAGAAAAACCTTGCGGACTTGCGAGATCGATGGGCAAGTTGGGCCGGGCAAAAAGGCGAACAGTCCTCGATGGAAGTCGAAGGGATTGCGCTGGCCTTCGAAGACATACGCGAAGAGCTAGTGAACAACCGCGTCGATACTCAGGAACGTAAATCGCGGATGGACGGCCAGATCATCGGACCGCTGCGTCAGATCTCAGGAGAACTATTTCCTACGTGGCAAGATTCGCTCACCGAACTTCGTACGATGCTACGCGAAGAAGACACACGCTCGGAATCCAAGTCTGTCGCCGTTGTTGGTAGCGCCGATCAGATTATCGTCGCCATGGATGCTATTCTCGAAAAGATGCTTGAGCTTGAAGACTACGCGGAGCTCGTAAAGATCGTTCGTCAGATTATCGAGCAGCAAGAAGGCTTGCTTGAACAAACAAAAGACGAACAAAAATCCAGTGTCCTCAACTTTCTCGATCCCTAGCCGCCGTCATTCCGAAACTTCCAGCGGCAGTGCCAGAGGCAGATCCAACGTGGACTTTTGCGTTGGTTAACTTACCGAGACAGTATCACTGGCCTGTTTATTCGAAGAATCCGATCTGCATTTGCCAGTTCGAGCAAATGGGGCGATAATAAGGGTCTCGTTGACGGAACGATGCGGCATAATTTAGATGCCGCTTGAATACTAGGAAAAC